>JBDHYH010000005.1:0-67258 GCA_039811325.1 Chitinophagaceae bacterium
GTAAAATGGCCTTTTTTTGGAGCCATGACGTTGCAATCTCATTTTTACAGCCATAAAAAATAGAAATTTTTTTGGGTGGTTATTGAATTGGGTTTCTAAATAAGGAGTGCGAAGATAATATCCGCGACTTAAATGTACAAAAAATTATGGGTTTTTTAAGGGTTTCCTAAAATATTACCAGAGATTCATCCGCTTCTTATTGCCTTTCAATCAGGTGAATCAGTTCATATATTGCAATGTTGGCTGTGGCCTCCATGTTTCTTTTTCTATCGAATCTCAGTTGTAACTTCCTGGTTTTTTGGATTTTCTTATTGCCTGCACAAATCCAAACGGTACCGACTGGTTTGGATACGGAGCCTCCACCAGGGCCCATTATTCCCGAAACAGCAATACCCCATTCTGTTTTCATTTGTTTTAATAGCCCGGCAAGCATTTCCCTCACAACTTCTTCACTCACCGCTCCAAATTTCCTGAGGGTTGCCTTCCTGACACCAAGCATTTTTTCTTTGACTTCGTTAGAATAACTGATGATGCTGCCAGGGTAATAATCTGAAGCACCGCTTACCGATGTGATCAGGCTGGCAATCTTACCGCCTGTGCAACTCTCCGCAGTACTCACGCTCCATCTCTTTGCCTTCATTATACGCGACAGCTTAATTTCCGGAGCCAGGTCGTCATGTGACAAAAGATAAGGAGCCACTTCTTTCTTTAATTGACCAAACTGCTTTTTAATGGTAGCCTCGTGTTCTTTATCAAATGCGGTGGTGGATAGGCGAAGACGCAGCATACCAAGCCCCGGCAAATATGCCAATCCAATTTCCTTTGGTAGTTGGGTTTCGAAGTCTTTTATTTTTGCAGCAAGGTCGCTTTCTCCAATACCACTTGTGATTAAGGTATGGTGAATCACCCTCGGTGTTTGAACACGTTGTTTCAGCCAGGGAATCAAATAATCCATGATGCCTTCCATTTCATAGGGAACACCTGCCATGCTAAAGATGTAGGTTTTCTTTTTTTCAAAGATCATACAAGGAGCAGAACCTCTTTTGTTCACAATCACTTCGCAGGTGGATGGCACATTGGCCTGGGCAATGTTAACCGCTGTAAGGTTCTTCTTGTAAATATGCTTGTACATGGATTTTATTCTACGCAAAGTAGGCAGATGCACTACCCACTTTCCATTAAAATATTTGCACAATGTGGGTTTGGTGATATCATCAGAGGTAGGTCCTAAGCCACCGGTCATGATGATAATTTCCACGCTCCCAATTTCCGAGTCAAGAGCATTCATGATCGCCGTTTCATCATCGGCAATCGCAATTCTTCGTACTATCTCAATTCCTGTTTTGTTGAGTTCCCGTGCTATAAACGCACTGTTCGTATCTATTACCTGGCCGATGAGTAATTCATCGCCGATAGTAATAATGGTGGCTGTTACTTTATTGCGAATCATACAGGCAAAATTAAAACAGTACGGAAAGCAAAAATTATTTTCAATCTTTGAAAGAAAAAAATCCGTTGAAATATTTTGTCATTTTCCTTTTTCTTGCAATTCCTCCTGCTGTTTTTTCGCAAAGTAAGGCTACAAATTTTAATAAAGCATTTGAGAAAATGAATTCAGGAAACAACCTGAAGCATGCTACCATAGGGCTTTTGGTGGTGGATATAAAAACCGGGAAGCCATTGTATGAGCACAACGTGCAAACAGGGCTGGCCCCGGCAAGTACACAAAAAGTGGTAACTGCAACTACAGCGTATCAGCTACTCGGAAAGGATTTCAGGTATGAAACAACAGTTGGATATTCCGGTAAAATATCAAACGGAGTGCTTGATGGCGATATTATTATCCGGGGCAGTGGCGACCCTACTTTAGGTAGTTGGAGGTATTCGTCAACGAAAGAGGATATAGTGATTGCAGGCATTGTGAAAGCGATTTCACAGCAAGGCATACACGAAATTACAGGACATGTAATGATCGATGAAAGTACGTTTGATGGACAAGTGATTCCGGATGGTTGGATATGGCAGGATATTGGAAATTATTATGGTGCAGGGGCACGATCACTCAACTGGAGAGAAAATCAATTTGATCTTTTCCTTAAGTCGGGCAAAAATGAAGGTTCCAATGTCGAAATCACAGGTACGAACCCTGCGTTTGTGGAAGGTCTGCGACTGGTATCCGACCTGAAGGCAGGCCCTGCCGGAAGTGGAGACAATGCTTACATCTATCTGCCCATGTTTGAAAATACGGGGCGTGTACGTGGTACGATACCTGTCAACCAGAATAAATTTTCTATCTCAGGTACCATGCCGCATCCCGGTATTCAAATGGCCTTTACACTGGAGGCTGCATTGAAGAAAAAAAGCATCAGTGAAGTAGTGATGGAAAATGCTGCTGAGAGTGCAACGATTCAAGAAGCGAATATTCCATTACCCAGTGAGGTCAGGAATATTTATACCATCTATTCACCTACGTTGGATAGTATTTGTTATTGGTTTCTTCAAAAGAGTATCAACCTGTATGGCGAAGCATTGTTGAAAACGTTGGGAAAGAAGTTTGGAAAAGAAGGAAGTACTTCAGAAGGCGTGAAAGTAGTGCAGGGTTTCTGGAAGCAACAGGGAATCGACGAATATGCCCTGAACATCATTGACGGCAGCGGCCTGTCACCACAAAACAGGATTACCGCAGACGACTTAGTGAAGGTGATGCAGTTTGCTAAAAAGCAATCCTGGTTTAATGGCTTCTATGAAGACCTGCCGGTGTATAATGGCATTAAGATGAAGAGCGGTTCTATCAATAGGGTGCTTTCTTACACAGGTTATGTAAATGATTATGTGTTTGCCTTTATCATTAATAATTATGATGGTAGTGGCACAGCGATGAGAAAAGAAATGTGGAAGCTGCTGGACGTGCTGAAGTAGGTTATCCTTCCTTCAACTCCTCATACGCTGCACTAAGCGTCCGTCCAATTCCTTCACCTTTCCATTCGGGTGATCCGGGTATTTCTGTGGCCTTCATTATTTCCTCTTTGGACTTTCCTGCCTTGATCTCATTTCCAACAAAAGCCAATGCATTCTGCAGGTAGTCTTGAAAGGCAGCGACCATCTTCTTGTCACCTTTCACGTCATATCCATCTCCTGAATGCCCGCAGACAAACAGGGTCTTGTTGTTGTAATTTTTTTGAATATCTGTGAGTACTTGTATCCAACTTTTGATATTAGCGCCTGCGCTTCTGTCTATGTAAGGATGCCTGCGGTTGAATACGAGATCGCCAACATGAGCAATATTATTCTTTTCGAAATGAATCACCACATCGCCGTCAGTATGTGCCGCGCCAAAGTAGTTGAGGCTGATGGTCTCATTGCCTGACTTTTCACTCCACACTTTCCCGAAAGTCTGCGTGGGGTAATATTGCTTGTCAACAATATTATTTTTTACAGCAACTGCTTTTTGGTTCTTGAGTGAATTTTCGTGTGCGAGTACCCGTGATATCAAATCTTTGAATGAAATATTTCCTGCTGTATGGTCGCGATGGTGATGTGTATTGATCAAAAGATGAAACGGTAGATTTTTCTTTTGTAATTCTGCTATCAGGTGTGGTGCACTCGTTGGAAATTGTGCATCTACTACTGTGATGCCATCCTTTGATAAATGAAACATAATAGTACCGCCACTTTCCGTAAATATGCCGATATCATTGTTGAGCATGGTGATTTTCCACTCGGCATTCTGTTGATTTGTGGAGAAGCCTTTTTTTGCTGCAGCCAGGGCTATCACAGAAAAGATTCCTGATTCAAGAAATTTACGACGATGCATGGTGATGGATTTTGGTTAGGAAAGGTAATTCTTTTTGAGATTTTGATAATTCAATACTATTTGAAATACCTGCCAGACGTAATAACTACATCATTCAATTTGCCTTTAACAAAAACTTACAGACTCTTCTTTAATCTTCTAATCAAAAATTTTTTCTGATGTATTGAAGGCGACTGAAAAATCCGTCTTGCTCAGTATCATGAAAACAAGAATTTTACTCTCCATCTTTTTATTGGCCGGCTCTTTGGGATTCGCACAAGTAACTCCATCAGTTGGTGTGAGTGCCGGAATATTATCAACCGGTGTACGAGGAGATGCTTCACAAAGCCTGAATCAATTATTGGAATCTACCAACGGGATGGTGCAGACATCAGACCGCACGGGATTCTTTGCGGGTGTGAATGTGAACATTCCTGTTGCGGATGGTTTCTCCATAGAACCTGCAGCCTACTACTCTCAAAAAGGTTATACCCTTTCCGGTGATTTCGGAATCAAAGGATTGGAATTCCTCGGAGCCAACGCGAAGGCTGCGTTGCAAAACCAATACATTGACATACCCGTTTTGCTGAAAGCTGATATTGGCGGGCTACAAGTATTTGCCGGCCCTCAGGTTTCTTACCTCGTGAAGTCTGACCTGAAAACAACCGCAGGAGTATTGGGCGTGAATATTTTGAACAAGACTTTAGATGCCACAGACCAGTTCAATCGCTGGGATGCAGGGATCACAGGCGGTATAGGATACCAGTTTACCAATGGTGTTAATATCAAGGCTTCGTACGACTATGGACTTACCAGAATGGATGCAAACAAGAGTGTGAACGCATTCAACCGGGGAATCAGGCTCGGAATTGGGATACAGTTTTAGGTCTTATTTGATGGATAGATTACCAGGTTTATTTTATAGGCAGCATAGCGAAAATTATGCTGCCTGTTCATTTGCTTGATTGTAATATGATATCTGCAATATTTCAAAATCTGTTGTAAATTCCGAAATCCTTGAATCCCGTTTATTGATGGTAATATGCTACCACCGATTCAAAAACCTGTTTGCGAATCGGTGTTACATTATAATAATAGCCGCTTTTTAATAATCCCATATTCTGCCGGTTAATCAGTAGAATGATGGATAAGTTATATTGTGGTACAACCATGATGCTCGTGCCTGTGAACCCTGTATGGCCGAAAGTGCCCACAGGGCCGTCTTTTATAAATGAATCACCGGTATCCATCATCCATCCCAATCCGTTGTTGAATCTGTCTTTTACAAAAAATGAGTCGATCACCTTTTCTGAAATGAATTGTTGATCGCCTGCCTTCCCTTTATTCAGCAACATATCCACCAATCGTTGCATGTCGCTAACGGTAGAAAATAAGCCCGCCGAACCGGCAACTCCTTCGTTTGCATACCACGCGTTACCGTCATTGACTTCTCCTTTCACCACATATTTTCTCCATCCATTCCAACTCGTGGGGTCAAGTCCTTTTACAGCATAACCGAGTGAGGTATCATACACCATCCGTGTTTCATAAGGATTGCCGAGAGATGTAGCCGCGATATTGGTAGTCCTGCCATGCTGCAACGGGTTGTAGGTAGTGTGATTCATTCCCAATGGTATAAAAATATTTTGTTTTTCGAATGGTGATAAGGACATGCCCGATACCTTTTCTATAATTTCTCCAAGCAGTATGAATCCAAGATCGCTGTACCTGCGCTGCATTCCCACAGGATATTTCAATGGCAGGCTCCCTATTACTCTATAGGTAGTTTCCTTGTCGGATGAATAATAGAAGAGTGGGTACCACTCATACAGCCCGGCTGTATGTGTGAGCAGGTTCCTGATAGTGATCGCTTTTTTTGCTCCGGAATTGAAACTCCTGATATACTTGCCCACAGGGTCGTCAACTTTAATCATTCCACGATCCACCAGCAACATGATGGAGGTAGTAGTGCCAATCACTTTGGTCAGGGATGCCATGTCGAACAGAGTTGCCTTATTCATCATTTCCGGTGGATTCAGGAGTTGATGATTAAAGTCGTATTTCTGAGCATATCCATAAGCGTTTGTATAAACAATCTTTCCGTCTTTTTTTATTTGTATTACCGCGCCTGGTATCTTGTTGTTCGCAACCTGGCTGTTCAGGATACTGTCAATCCTGTTTATCAGCGCGGCATCTTTATTGGTGTTCTGACTTTTTACAAGACCATTCAATAGGCAAAGAGCGCATAACGTCAGTGAAAGTTTTTTAATCATGATTCAGATATTTATTATCCGGTAAAATGTCGCAGGAATGATGATGGACAAATATACATGCTGCATTAATTTTGTTGCTTATGAAAAGAAATGTAGCTGCATTTTTAATGCTACTTTTTTCACAGACTGTGATTGCACTACAGAGAGATTCAATCCTGCGATTTACCATGTATGACGAGGTGGATGTGACTTTAGATATACCAGGTGAATTTTCGCTTTCTGAAGAAATACTGGTTGTATTGTACGCATTGCCAAACGGGAATACGACTGCACAAACTATGGGAAAGGAAATGCAGCCCGGAGATGACTGGCATTACGACATTCAACACATCAAAGCTCAGACTCAATTTGTACGGAACCGGATGAAGAACAAGAATATTGTGGTAGCCTATCTGGAAAATATCTATAAAAGCTGGCCTGCATGGAAATCGAAACATAAGAATCACAGCATCCTGGTGTCGCATATTGTGGACACTATATATCACTTGTTCCCTGCAAGGAAGACGACAGTTTGTCTCAACGGACATAGTGGTGGAGGAAGTTTTGTTTTTAGCTACCTGGATGGAGAAAAATATATCCCGGCCTTCGTTCGCAGGATCGTTTTTTTAGATAGTGATTATGGGTATCAGGTACAGTACGGAGATCAGATTGTGCAGTGGCTCAAAAGTAGTAAACACAATAGTTTGCAGGTTTTTGCATATAAAGACAGCCTGGTAATGTTAAACGGTAAGCGGATTGTTTCTGATACCGGTGGTACATGGTATCGAAGCCGGAAGATGCTGAACTACCTTTCATCAAGGTTTGAATTTAAAAAGGACAGCAACGCCACTTTACAGGTTTATCGGGCTGAGAAAGGAAGAATTGGATTCTATTTACATCCTAATCCTGAAAATAAGATTCTGCATACCCGGCAGGTAGAATTAAATGGCTTCATCCATTCGGTGCTGGCAGGGACTAAATATGAATCGGATGGCTACGAGTATTTTGGGAAAAGAGCCTACGAACCCTAAACCGGAATGGTGCATATTTTTTTTGCCTTGATGAAGAATGGGGAATTTTGATTTTCGTAAATGCGATATAAGCTGTTTCCCCAATTTCATTCCCAATTATTTTAATTCCAATTTTATTACCTTCGTTCATTCGCTTTATGAAGCATTATATGACAAATAAATGTGAAGTAATGATTACGTACAGATTAAAATTTAAAAGAAACAATGGAACAAATACTCCTTCTCATAGTAGGTGCAGTCGCATTAGTGGCTGGCATTATCCTGGGTAAATTCATTTTTGCAAAAAATACCAAACAGCTATTTGAATCAGCACAACAGCAAGCACAACAGATCGTAACAGACGCCGAAACCAAGGCGGAAACCATCAAAAAGGAAAAGCAGTTAGAAGCTAAAGAGCGATTTGTACAACTAAAGGCAGAACACGACCGTGAAGTGCAGCAGCGCAATCAAAAACTCAACGATTCTGAAAACCGTATCCGCCAAAAAGAGCAGTCGCTGAATCAGAAAGACCAGAATGTGGAGCGTACGCTGAGAGAAAATGAAAATCTCAAAAAGAACCTTTCTCAACAAATAGAGATCGCCAACATCAAGCGGAACGAGATAGAAAAGCACCAGGAAGAGGTAACCAGGAGGTTGGAAAAAATAGCCCAGATGACTGCTGAAGAAGCTAAGGCACAACTGCTCGATGTACTGCGCAAAGAGGCCAACTCGCAGGCGCTGAGCATGCAGCAGGAAATCATTGACGAAGCGAAGCAAAAGGCCAACAAGGAAGCAAGGAAAATGATCATTCAAACGATCCAGAGAACAGCCGCCGAGCAGGCCATTGAAAATGCCATTACTGTTTTCAACCTGGAATCTGATGAAATAAAAGGAAGTATCATCGGCCGTGAAGGACGTAATATCAGGGCCATTGAAGCTGCTACGGGTGTTGACCTGATCGTGGACGATACACCTGAAGCCATCATTCTCTCCTGCTTCGATCCACTACGTCGTGAAATTGCCCGCTTGTCGCTTCAGCGATTGGTAGCTGATGGCCGTATTCATCCGGCACGAATTGAAGAAGTGGTGGAGAAAACCCGGAGGCAATTGGAAGATCAGATAATGGAAATAGGAGAACGTACTGTGATAGAATTGGGCATTCATGGGCTACATAAAGAATTGATCCGGATAGTAGGTAAAATGAGGTTCCGGTCTTCTTATGGTCAAAATCTTCTCATGCATAGCAGGGAAGTGGCTAACCTGTGTGGTATCATGGCTTCCGAACTTGGATTGAATGCGAAACTGGCAAAACGTGCCGGCCTGCTTCATGATATCGGCAAGGTGCCGGATGAGGAAACAGAACTGAGCCATGCCCTCCTGGGTATGAAACTGGCAGAAAAATATGGTGAAAACCCTGCTGTGTGCAATGCCATTGGTGCCCACCATGATGAGGTAGAAATGGAATACGTGATCAGCCCGATCATACAAGCCTGTGACTCTATGAGTGGAGCCCGCCCCGGAGCACGCAGGGAAATCATGCAACAATACCTCCAGCGTATTAAAGACCTGGAAAACCTTGCCATCGCTTATAATGGCGTGGAAAAAGCCTATGCAATACAGGCAGGGCGTGAATTACGTGTGATCGTAGAGGCGGAGAAAGTAACAGATAGCCAGAGTGACCAACTCAGCTTTGAAATAGCCCAGAAGATCCAGAATGAAATGGTGTATCCGGGTCAGATAAAAGTAACGGTGATCCGGGAAAAGAGAGCTGTGAATGTGGCGAAGTAAGGCGGATTAAAAGAATCTTAATTCAAAAAATCTTTGTGGCTTTTAGGAATAAAGCCATACCTTTGCCCTCCTAAAAAATAACAGGTGATGAACCCGATTAATTTTGTACACGAACAGTTGACCAAGAAAAGTGAGTTTCCGAAATTCAAAGCCGGAGATAATATTACTGTAAACTACCGCATTATAGAAGGCGCTAAAGAGCGTATCCAGAGTTTCAAAGGAGATGTGATCAAGCGTCAGGGCGAAGGCAGTACTGCTACCTTCACAGTTCGTAAGATCAGTGATGGAGTAGGGGTAGAGCGTTTATTTCCTCTGTATTCACCGAATATTGAAAGCATTAAGTTGCACAAAGTAGGTAAGGTACGCCGTGCTAAACTGTACTACCTGAGAGAAAGAAGTGGTAAGAGTGCACGTATCCGTGAGAGGAGAGTTAAGTAGATTTTTTATAATATTTAAAATATTTTGCCGGTTTGTATTTGCATTCCGGCTTTTTATTTTATATCATTGTTTTCTTTTTTTGACCCAATCCGCTTTCAACCATGAAAAAGATTCTTTTAGCCTTGATCGTCATCAGTATTGCTGCAGCCTCTTGTTCGCGTGGCATTACTCCTTATGAAGCTGCCCATGGCAAAGCTAAATGCGGCAGGTATCTCAGATAGGCAGGAAATCCATTCCTGAGAGAATTTCTTTGAACTCCTCTACGTTTACAATTTTAATGGAGGGGAATTTGATACTTTTTAATACATCGAAATCTTTATCGTTGGTTACAATATAATCTGCTCCTGCAGCAAAAGCACAATCAACAAATTTGTTATCATCTTCATCCATGGAGATGAGATTGAGGTTGAAATATGGAACGATTAAATGGGCTGTTGACAATTCTATCAGAGATCTGATAACACTTGCTGCAACATCAATTCGCCAATGAAACGCAATTTGTTCCTCATATTCAGAAAGTATTTCATTGGTGAATGCAATTTGAATCTTCCTGTCAATGATTGTTTTGAAAAGCCAATGGTATTTGGACCGGCTTGATATAGAAACAAGTAGAATATTGGTATCAATAACGGCAATCAACTGCTATGATTTTTCACTTAACCAGATTTCCATATCTGAATCTGTCAATCCACGTTTATCCCAAACTTCATCAGCAATAGAAATCGCTTTATCGGCATAAAATCTTGACAATAGACTTTTCAATTCCTCCAATTCATTGCCAGAAAGATTGGTGCTGTATAATTTCATCAGTTCAATCTGTACATTCGATAGGGGTAATTTTAATTCATTCATGACGATAGAAATTTTATCTCACCTAAAATTAATTCATTTTTGTCATTGGTAAAAGAAATGCGGTGCCTCCCAATCCGATAACTAAAGGATTGGGAGGCACCCAGGAAATGTGTCACAGAGTGTGTACTCCCGGCTGATTGCTAACGGTTGGTTTTTCATCAACAGGAGAATTAAAGCCAAATGTGGCAGGCATCTTCGCTGATTATTTATGCTTTGGCAGTACAGGGGGCGATTATTTCACCCTCAGATATACCACATCATTTGCGGCAATTGTGAAATTTCCCATTGGGTTCACTATGCTTCCTGACGGCAACTCCATCACATCCTTTGCCTTAAAAGCATTCCATTTGAATGAGAAGTTTTGTGAATTTGAGAGCGGATTGAAAAGCCTTATCAGGAATCCTCCTTCCTGCAGTGGGGTAATACTTGTAACCACAACTTTATCATTGGACAATTCAAAAAGATTTTTGGGAAGCCTGATTTTTTCATTTACAGGGAAGGCTATTAACTGTTGTGTGAATTCAAATGCTGCTTTTTCTTGTTCATCATCTTTCAATGCTCCATGAGGCCTTAATGCATATTGGAAATGACTGACCCCTTCCTGGTCTATCTTGAAATTTGTATGCCAGTAATTATTCATGACATAGCTAAACCATGTTGATGTGGGTACGCCGGTGTCTCTCCATTTCTTGAAACTTTGACTGAGTATGAGTCTTTCATCTACCATGGAATCTGGCGCCGCCATGAATGCTTTTTTCATCATAAGCTGAATTCCTCTCACAGAGCCCGATGCATCCAACCAACGTCTCGGGCTTACAAAATCCATATTGGAACCGGGCAATTGATCTTTCAGGTAGTGCATTGTGCCGTAACCGGCATCTATAGTTGTGCTTTTTAAGTCTGTGGCAAACGGAAATGAAAAATATACTCCTTCCTTTGTTCTCACCGCCTTCTTGTCAATGATATTTTCGATGTACACAACATCACCGATGGAAAGTAATGAAATTTTTCTTTGAATACCATTGGTTCCCGGGGCCGGTGATTTAATATTAACAGTAACGAGGTAGGGACCTTTTTCTTCAATACGGATATTTACTTTCTCATTTGTTACAGATAATCCGGGGTCGCGGCCCGGAACATACCAATAGCTATTTAATCCTTCATTCTTAAACCTTCCGGAAAAATTATATCCATCTTTTTTAAGGCTTGTAATGCTTCCATCAGAAGTACTCCATTTTACAAAGAGGCTTCCATTAGATATGGAACTGTCTGAAATGGAAAATGGATCCTTTTGGATGAGAGGGCCGGGGTTATCGATCAATTGATAGTATGTAACACTCAGTGGTTTCAGATTTTTCGCAATGAAAATCTTTCTTCCGTCAGAAAGTTTTTGAAGCAGGAAGGTGTGTCCTTCTTCATCGGCTATTGCATTTGCCTGTACACCGGCACTGAGATAGACAGTGCCACTTCGCTGCCATGATAATGTGTTCACTACTGCAATTCTCCTGGAGTCAGGGTCAGCAACTGATCGCATCAAAGTATTTGTGAGTTGGTTGATAATGGAATCGGCATCTGTCATGAAATTTCTTTTGACACGCCATTGGTCTTTTACAAAGTCAATATCCGGTGCTGAGATGCTGTTGAAGGCACCCCATGTATGTTCAGTGAACATGATGATGTTGCGCCATGCTTTGTAAAATTCATCATCATTATATTTTTCAGGAGTAAGCAATGAGTATAGTGTTGCAAGCTGTGCACAACGCAAACTGTTCAATCTGTTCACACCTTCTTCGTAAGCGGTGGAGGCTGCGCCATCATCCCAATAGGGTGTAATATCTCCTTTCACCGTTGGAATACTTTTACCATACCGTGATTCAAAATTTTTAAACATTTCGTTGATCGAGCTCAGGACTATTTTTGGCGAAGCATATTTTTCGTCCCACTGTTTTACAAAATCTGAAATGGTTGTATCAATAGGCCCATTATCAGATACAATGTTGTAGCGCCATTGAACCATTTCATAAGGGTATCTCTTTTCTGAAAGTTCTTTCATGTAATCCGCAATTTTTTTAGTGCCTGAAAAGTAAATAGCGCCTGGTGAAGTGCCATGCCATGAGGAATATCCTCTGCCTGCTGTCCACAACAATAGCTTTTCACTGCCTGATGGCGATTGCCACCATACCGGTTTGTCGCCCCATTCTTTTACAAAATGACCAACCCTGTCGCCCTGATAAGGATTGTTCTTGCCGAGGTAATTTGGACCGTCAGAAAAATACTTGATTCCTCCCTTTGTAAGGCCTTCGACTGTTGACCATGAAAGCCCGGGAATGTCTGTAATCATGGCACTCTTGATGGGTAGATGAAATTTATTGCGCAGCATTTCTGCATAGTCGGTATAATGAAATACTTCTTCGGGCATGCTGATACCGGTGAGCACATTTGCATATAAACCCGATAGGCCAATACTGCCATTTCTGACTGCTGTAAAAAAATCTGCACTGTCTTTTGAAGTAGCCTGTCTCAAAAAATTCTCAACAGCCCAGAGTGATTCTACATTCCATTTGAATTTTACTCCGTCGGGGTAGGCTTTTGTTTTGTTGATCATGCGCAGCGCATCATAAATGTTTTTGATGTGAATTTTTTCAACCTCGGATTGAAGATGGGAATATCCAATATCCGTATGTGAGTGAGGTATAAAATAAATGATTCTCTTAATAACCGGAGCTATTCGTACATAGCCTTCATGCAAAATTGTATCTCCATATTTCACCAAAACATTTACGCTGTCTTCTTTAGCAACGGCTGCTACGGGTATTTCAAAATTGTTGATGCCTTCGTTGAGTTGAAATGAGAAGGATTCTTTCTTATTGACTAAGGCATGCAGTATTTCCTTCTTGCCGAAATGCAATACCGTTACTGAAAGCGGCTGCCTGCCATCCTTTAGCAGGAATGGTAAGGCATGAATGTCTGCTCTTTCTTCGAACGCGTATTTAAACGTCATGAACCAGTCATTGCTGTTTTGGGCTTCGCCAATGAGTTTGAGACGCAAAGATTTTCCCGGAGTAATTCTCGAAGCAGGAACACGCAGATAAATAATTCCGTGTGCATCGTTGGCGCCATCTGTTCGCAATTGGGTGAATACAATCTTGGTACTGTCATTCGATGAAAAACTCCACAATGGTGTATTGTTTCCCGGGTGAGTAGTGAGCACCAGAACTTTTTCTTCATTAATATAAAAATCAAAATTGCGGTTGCCACTGCTGGTGCCTGTGGAATGCCCGGCTACCCAACGGAAAAAGATATACTTTGAATTCAAATGAGCAGGTACTGTTGCTGTTTCCCATTCGATAGTTTTCTTTCCATCGGTTGCACGTGTCAGCAGCGCTTCATTTACATAATCGGGAAATGCTGAAAAATAACTGATGGTTTCGCCGGTGATTGCTTTTTCGTATCCACTAAACCAGTGAATGTTTTCACCAAAAGGAGTTTGAGCTGAAACAAACTGATTTAGCATAAACAGTAAAAATAAAAACTGTAATTTTTTGAACATGTTGATTTATTTTTTTGCCACTAAGACACGAACCTGTCCGCCGGGGCGGAGGCACAAAGAATTTTTTTCTACTTCGTGACTTAGTGCCTTCGTGGTTGAAATATTTATTTGCCACTAAGACACGAACCTGTCCGCCGAGGTGGAGCCACAAAGGATTTTATTCTATTACGTGTCTTAGTGCCTTCGTGGCTGAAATATTTTTTCAAACTCTGAATCTTTTTATTCCTTCTTTAATCATTGATACATTGAAATTAATCAGATATCCCAGCCTGAGTCCAGTCATTTTCAGATGGCTAATTACCTGGGACTGCCAAACTGGATTTACGGTTTCTACCGCTTTCAATTCAGCTATTACTAAATTGTTTACCAGCAAATCCAATCTCAGCCCCTCATTAAACGAAATCCCATCATATACTATAGGCATATCTATTTGCCGTTGTACAAAAAAACCAGCTTTAGTCAATTCGTATGCCATGCAAACTTCATAAACTTTTTCAAGAAGACCTGGCCCAAGTTCCTTATGAATCTTATAGGCGGCATTAACTATAGCCTTTCCTATTTGTTCTTCTTCTTCCGTTAATTGCTGGTATTCCATGCGTGTTATTTTTCTTGCCACTAAGACACGAACCTGTCCGCCGGGGCGGAGGCACAAAGAATTTTTTTTCTACTTCGTGACTTAGTGCCTTCGTGGCCGAATTATTTATTTGCCACTAAGACACGAACCTGTCCGCCGAGGTGGAGCCACAAAGGGTTTTATTCTACTTCGTGTCTTAGTGCCTTCGTGGCTGAAATATTTATTTGCCACTAAGACACAAAGGCACAAAGGATTTATTTTTACTTCGTGTCTTAGTGTCTTCGTGGCTGAAATATTTTTTTTTACCACAAAACCACTAATCAACTTTCACCTTAATTCCAATTCGGAATTCAACCTTCCATCTAAAGAATTACTGCCAATAATAATCTTGTATCTGCCTTTGTACAACCTCCAGTCATTAGTTTTCAGATCCCATTTTTTGAGTTCAGATAGTGGAATTGAAAAAGATACTTCACCGGTTTCATTGATTCTTAGCGACAGTCTTTTGAATGCTTTTAATTCTTTGACGGGCATAGCCGGCATATCAGGATATTCCACATACACCTGGGCCACTTCATCTCCATCAAAGCTGCCTGTATTTTTTATCCTGATTGAAAATGAGATACTATCATTCTTTGCAATTGGCTTGCTCACCCATGAATAATCGAATTTTGTGTAGCTCAGTCCGAAGCCAAAAGGGTATTGCACCTTACCGGTGAAGTATCGATAAGTCCTGCCCTTCATTGCATAGTCTTTATAAGATGGTAAGTCATTCAGTGAATGGTAAAATGTAACTGGTAATCGTCCTGATGGTGAAACTTTTCCAAACAAAATATCTGCAAGCGCATTGCCACCTTCCTCTCCGGGATACCATGCAAGAATGATAGCGTCAACATAAGGTGCTACCGATGAAACATCAACAGCGCTGCCGCTGTTGATCACGAGAATGATGGGTGTTTTTGTTCCTTTTCTTAATGCTTTCAGATAAACAATGTGCGCTGCAGGAAGGCTCAATGTATTTTTATCTGCACCATTTTTTGACAAGAACGCATCACCTTCTTCACCTTCATAAACCGGGGTCAGTCCGAGTACTGCAATGGTAATATCAGCATTGGAAGCTGCCCATATACCACCAAACCGTGTGGTGTCTTCATAATCGCAGCCCATATCATACTCTACACGCGTTCCAGCATCAACAGCCGCCGTAATCCCTTCCACAAATGTTACTGAATGATCGCTTACACCGTGATAATTTCCAAACAATACATCTAACGAAGCAGCATTGGGGCCTACGATCATGATCTGCCTGTATTGAGCTTTGTTTAATGGAAGGATGTTGTTCTTATTTTCGAGCAACACCATACTTTGTGCCGCCATTTTCCTGGCAAGTGATCTGTGGTAGTTATTGGCGATACTATCTTCATCATAGTTTTTGTAAGGTGATTGGGTAGCATCATCAAAGAACCCAAGTTTTATTTCTGTTCTTAAAGTTGGCGCCAGTGCACTGTCAATTTCTTTTTCTGTTAGTAAATTTTGTTGAACAGCTTTCATTACATCATCCTGTAATAAATTACTGCAATCAAGATTCACACCCGCTTTGATAGCTGCGGCAGCAACCTCCACAGCATTGGATAGTGTTTTGTGTGTGATATAAATATCCTGCAATGCCCAGCAATCTGTGACTACATGACCTTTAAATTTCCATTCATTACGCAGGATGTTTTGTAAAAGTGTATGGCTGGTACAGCATGGCTCACCATTCACACGGTTGTAAGCACACATCACTGCTTCTACTCCGGAGTCAACCAATTTCTTAAAAGCGTAGAGATATGTTTCCCTCAAATCTTTTGCATCTACAATTGCATTGAATTGGTGACGATCTTTCTCAGGGCCGCTGTGCACAGCAAAGTGTTTGGCACAGGCAGCCGCTTTCAAATGCATCGGGTCATTTCCCTGCAATCCTTTTACAAATGCCGTTCCCATGGTAGCCGTGAGAAAAGGATCTTCTCCATAAGTTTCCTGGCCACGGCCCCAGCGTGGATCTCTGAAAATATTAATATTGGGCGACCAGAAGGTAAGACCCATGTATTGCAGATGGTTCCCATTCTTTGAACTCAAATTATATTTTGCCCTTGCTTCTGTAGAAATAGCATTGGCACATTCATACAACAAATCATCATTAAAACTTGCCGCCATACCGATAGCCTGCGGAAATACAGTAGCCTTGCCTGCACGGGCGACTCCATGCAATGCTTCATTCCACCAGTTGTAGGCAGGAATACCGAGTCGCGGTACCGATTTGCTTTGGTATCCTAACAATGAAATTTTTTCCTGTATGGTGAGTTGGTGCAGGAGATCATTAACTCTGTCATTGAGCGTAGCTTTTTCATTTTTGAAGATCGGATGATTGCCTTGCGCTGAGAGAAAGTGTGAAATCAAAAGGAAAGAAAAAACATAAAGAAGGCGCAGAGTATTCTTATTCAAACTGTATGAATTCTGTCTGCTGAAATTATGGCTTAAAAATAATCGCATGAAAAATTATGAACCTGATTTTATAATTGATAAATCCAACCTTTATAAAAATGTGCTTGCGAAAAGTTGTTCAACGTCTTTCAATACCTATGCATCTTATTCTTTTGGCAACGATACTATGAATTCAGTGCCTTCGCCAATTTTTGATTGAACTTCTAATTTTCCTCCATGTGCTTTTATGATATCATAGCTCAAACTCAAACCTAATCCTGTTCCCTGGCCCGTGGGTTTGGTAGTGAAGAATGGCTGAAAGATTTTTTCTTTTATGTCCATGGGGATGCCATTACCATTGTCTTTTACAATGATTTGAATAGTTTCATTCAGCTTGCGGGTGGCTATGGTCACTTGCGGAACAAAATCCAAATTCTCTTTACCACTCTCATTCACATCACTTCGGCTTTGCTCAGTTGCATCACTTCGGCTTCGCTCAGTGCAGGCATAAAACGCATTGTTGATCAAATTCAAAATCACTCTTCCTATGTCCTGTGGTACTACATTTATTTTTGGAAGTGATGGGTCGAAACTTGTTTTGAAACTGGCATTGAAACTTTTGTCTTTTGCTCTCAGCCCATGATAAGACAGTCGCAGATATTCATCGCATAAAACATTCATGTCAGTCAACTCTTTTTGCCCGGTGCTGGAACGCGAATGTTGCAACATTCCCTTCACAATGCTGTCGGCACGCTTTCCATGATGATTTATTTTTTGTTCATTTTCTATCACATCATTTGCAATACTTATAGCCTCCTGCCCATTCCCTCTTGCCAATTCTTCTTTCATTTCTCCAAGTAGTTCTTTGTTGATGTCAGAAAAATTATTGACAAAGTTCAGAGGGTTTTGTATCTCGTGAGCAATGCCTGCGGTAAGTTCACCAAGTGAAGCCATTTTCTCGGATTGGATAAGTTGGGCCTGTGTTGATTTTAGTTCTTTGAGTGCATTCTCTGCTTTCAGCTTTTGCCGGTTCAGCAGTAGGTTTGCCTTGTATTTGTGTTTGTTGCTTCTGATCTGGACAACGGTGATGACTATTGCTGCCAATACCAGAATGGCTAAGATCAAAATGATAAAATATTGCCTGGTTTTTGTTTTTTCTGTGATGGCATCTTTCCGTTCCTGTGTAGCCTTTTCGAGTTGTTGTTTTTTCTCGAATTCATAATTCAATGTCAGTTCTGTAGCCTTCTTCACATTGTCCCGGCCCCTTACTGAGTCGGTAATCTTAGCAGCAACTTTGAATGCGGATAGGGCTTTGGGAAAGTCTCCTGTTTTCTCATAGCTTTCTGCCAATTGGTTATAAACATCCCCGACTTCCTGCGTGTACAAATCTGCATCAGTGAGTTTATGAATTGCTTTTTCAAAATAGGGTATCGCTTTCTTATACTCCTTTTGCATTGTAAGGATCGAACCTCTGTTGGCATAGGCCTGGTAAATATTGTAAGGTTGGCCGGATGAATCAGCAATACTAAGCGCCTGGTCGTTTAGCATTTCAGCACGGCTGAATTTATTTTGATATGCCAAAGCAATAGAAGCTCTTGCAAGGCTGCTTGCCTGGATTCCTTTATCACCCATTTTTTCACCCAATATGGCGGCATTCATAGAATATTCATACTCTTTTTCATAATTTTTTAATTCACCGTAAAGAGAAGCAAGGTTAGCATAAGAGTAAGTCTCAACATTTTTTAACTGTAATTTTTTTGCAAGTTCAAGTGCTTTTAGATATGACTCCTCTGCTCTTTTCTCATCATCAATTGAAGTGTAGGTAATGCCGATGTTCAGATAAATATAAGCGGCACCAGATTCGTGGTGGGTTTTTTCTGCCAGGCTTAGTGCCTTTTGGTAATACTCCAATGCTTTGGGATAATTAGATTGTTGCTGATAACCTATTGCTGAATTCTGAAGTATAGATTCGAGGAGACCCTGTTCATTAATTCGTTCTGCGATAGCGGCAGCTTTTTCATAATACTGGAATGATTCTTCAAACTTGTTTTGCATTGCATAGAAAGTGCCATAGTTATTGTTCATCATTGCCAACCCGAGGGAATCGGTGTAATGGCCCAGGAGTTGTTTTGCAAGGTCTAAGTTTTGCTTTGCCGAATCAAACTTGCCTTTGAAACAAAAGTCCATTGCGATAGCAATTCTTGCTCTTGCTTCCCCTTTTTTGTAGCCTATTTTCTTTGCTTCACCAATGATGCCATTCCCGAGTGCAATTGCGGTGTCGAGATTGACGCTTCCCAGCTTAATTACTTTCTCAACGGAAAGGTTGATTTTTTGAGTATCTGAAGTAGCTTTAGCAATGAGGTTGTTAAGGCTATCAATTTTTTTACTCTGAGAATAACAATTACCGGTAACAATCAGCGATAATAATGCAACAGCAAGTATTTTCATTCGCAGTGAATTGAATTTTTGAATTTGCAGCAGGAACCTCTTTGTAAATTTAGTTCATAAGAATTTGTTTTGAACTAAAGTTTTAGACCAGGACGAAACTGTCAGAAGCCAAAGTTCGGCATTGCGATCCACCGCGGAAAAGCGACGAAGCCTGTCCTCGTCGACAGACAGGCAAACTCATTAAATGTAAGCATTTACTAAAATAAGTTTGCTTCTCCGCCGCGGCGGATCGAGCGCAATGACCAGATTTTGACAGCCTCACTTTTTGAATATCCGAAAGGTGACTGAATGATAATCGTTGCAACACTTCTCATTTGTCCGTTCAACCCAAATCTTGCAGCCAACTTAAAAACCTCAGTTAAATCAGGTGAATTCTTTTTATGGATCACCTGTTCTGACCTGGAACCGGCAAATTGAATGGCACCAGCCATTGATGGATTAACCAGTTATATCGCTGCGCAAACCAAAGAAACCTGAGGAGATTACTTTACATCATGCCCATCACCCAACCGGCAATTTCTTCCAAATACCTTTTATCTGTTTCGTCAAAGCTATTGTACAATTCACTGTCGGCATCCAATATGGCAACGACCAAACCATCTTTGATAATCGGTATAACAATCTCTGACAACGAAGCGCTGCTACAAAAAATGTGGCCCGGAAACTTATTGACATCCGGCACTATCAAAGTTTTTTTCTGCTCCCATGATGCGCCACAAACTCCTTTGCCTTTCTGAATTCTTGTGCAGGCAATCGGCCCTTGAAACGGCCCTAAAACCAACTCATCCTTTTTTACTAAATAAAATCCCACCCACAGCCAGGCAAACTGTTCCTTCAGTGCCGCTGAAATATTTCCCAGGTTGGCAATCAAATCCTTTTCTCCGGCGATCAATGCCTGGATTTGTGGTAACAACGATTTGTACTGTTCTTCTTTTGTGCCTTTGGCAACTAATAAATCTTCCGACATAATTTCACTTTATTGCATTGCAAAATTAGGTATTGGCAAATTCTGACAATGTACCTTGCAGAATTGGAGCGTGTCCCAAAAGCTCGCTATTGCGAACGATCCACCGCGGCGGAGAAGCAAACTTATTTTAGAAAATGCTTGCATTCAATGAGGTTGTCTGTCTGTCGGCGAGGTAGGTTTCTTCGTTTTTCCGTCACGGATCATCGCAATGGCCAGTTTTCTACTTTTGAGATTCCTCCACAGAATTTCATATTTATCGAATATGCTGATAGAAAAAATGGTAGAATTTTATTCTCTTCATAAATCATCAGATGAATTGCAATATGACGATTTGAATAATTTTAGCCAATCAATATTATATGTTTTATTATTTTGGATATGGCTCTAATATCAACCAGATTTCTCTGAAGGCGAAGGGAGTGATTCCTCTTTCATCGGAGCGGGCAGTACTCGAAGGAAGGAAGCTAAAGTTTAACGTACAGCATTGGTTTCATCACGAAGGAGGAATGGCCAACATTGAGATATCATCTGGTCCGAATGACTTCGTAGAGGGGGTGTTGCATTACTGTCCTGATGAGCAACTTGCTTCGCTCGATGCTCTGGAGTCTTATGGCGTTGGATACGACAGAATCGAAGTGGAAGTGAAAACGGCTAACGGAAAAAGAAAAGCACAAACATATATTGGACTACCCGATTTTATTGATAACAGTTGCCTGCCCACAAGGCGTTATCTTAATATTATCCTCAGGGGTGCTAAGGATTCAGGACTAAGCCCATCTTACGTTGAAAGGCTGAGCGGGATTCCTGTTTTACCGGAAAAAATATTTGATGAATTCAAACCACCCCAGGGCCATTGGCCGCACTTTAATAAAGATTCTCTTGCCTTCTGCCCTACATTCACTGCATTGGGCGGACACGTATTTGACATGAAAAATGCAAGAGAAAAACTGCAACACATCATCGCGCTTCTTGGCGGAAAAGACATGACGCTCTTTTTTGTGAAACGTCATGACACAAGCGATGGGAATGAAACGGAAGAAGATATCAGGAATGGAAGAATCTCTGCCGGTGCAAGAAATTATATCAACTCCTATCTGCATGAATTTGCCATAGAATATGACTATGCCGGAGTATTTAATGATCTGTCAGCAGGCGACTGAATATCGTTTCTAAAAAAAAGATATTATATATTTTCTCTAATTTTAGGTAAAAAAATTATGTCAAAATTTGCTGCAGCAATGCCTCATGGTAAAATACAGGAGGTATTCAAAGATGTTTTCTTCGTATCGGGTACGATGAAAGGTGAATTTTTTGGTTCAATGTGGCAGTTCAGCAGGAATATGACGATTGTGAGAGAAGGTGGTAAATTGACCATCCTGAATTCTGTCCGCTTAAACGATGATGGACTGGCGGAACTTGATAAGTTAGGCAAAGTGGTGAACGTAGTCAGGCTTGGCGATATGCATGGTATAGACGATCCGTTTTATGTGGACAGGTATCAGGCAACTTTTTGGGCCTTGCCGGGGATGAAAGTTAAAGATGGCCTGAAGGTAGATAAAGAATTAGTGGTTGGTGGCGAAATGCCTTTCAGCCATTCATCGCTTTTTGTTTTTGAAACAGTGAAACGTCCTGAATGTATTATCTGCCTTGACCGTGAAGGAGGCATCATGATTGCGTGTGATTCTTTACAAAACTGGGTAGAGCCTGATGAATTCTTTGATGAAGGCACAATCAACACGATGCAACAAATGAAATTTTTCAGACCTGCCAACCTCGGCCCTGCATGGATGTTTGAAAGCCAGCCTTCAGCTCCGGATTTCCTGAGACTAAAGGAGATTCCCTTCGAACATGCCCTTTGTGGCCACGGGTATCCATTTATCAACAATGGCCACAAGGAATTTTCGCGCACTTTTAATGAATACTTCAATATCTGATGTGTGAACATCAAAGGTGAAATCGCTAATGCGAAATTGATTCCCGGCTATCTGGTATCTGAAAGCATATCAGCATCCAACCTGCATATCATTTATAAGGCAATCAGAACGGCAGATAATGCTGAAGTAGTAATTAAAACGTTGAATACTCCTTATCCACGAAAGGAGGATATTGCAAGGATCAGTCGAGAGTACCAGATTCTTTCCAAACTTCAATTTGATGGTATCATTAAGGTACATTCCTTTGTTTCTTTTGGTAATGGCAACCGGGCCATCATAATGGAAAAATTTGGAATTAATTTACAAGAATATCTTGCCGGATTCAAAAGTAATCCAATGTCGTTGAGGCAATTTTTTTTGATTGCTATCCCGCTCGTAAAAATTTTAGGACGGTTACACGAAAAGAAGATTATTCACAAGGATATTAATCCGGATAATATCCTGATAGAGCCTGCTGAAAACACGCTGCGCCTGATTGATTTCAGTACCTCGGTTGAACTATCGAGGGAGCACCAGGGGTTTACGATGACAAAGCAAATTGAAGGTTCATTGCCGTACATTTCTCCCGAGCAAACAGGCCGTATGAATCGTGATGTGGACTACAGGGCAGATTATTATTCACTTGGAATTGTTTTTTACCAAATGCTTACCGGGCATCTGCCTTTTGTTGCCGGGGATGCATTGGAATGGGTACATTGCCATATCAGCAGGCAGGCAGCGGCTGTAAATAAAGTGAATCGCACGGTCCCGAATGTCTTGTCAGATATTGTAATAAAACTTATTTCGAAAAACGCAGAAGACAGGTACCAGAGCAGTTATGGTATTGTGGCAGACATTGAAGAATGCAGCGAAAGAATTCTTGGAGGTTTTCATGATTTCAATTTTGAGTTGGCAACAAGAGATGTATCACCTGTCTTTCAGATTCCTCAAAAACTTTATGGCCGTGAAAGGGAGTTGGAATATCTGAAGGCTCAATTTGAAAACGCTTCGCAAGGCTCTGTTCAATTTTGCTTGGTATCGGGTTATTCCGGTGTCGGAAAATCAGTATTGGTTTATGAACTGAGCAGAACGATCATCAGGAAAAGTGGCTATTTGATTCATGGAAAGTTTGAACAGTTTAAACAAAATAATGCCTACATAGCATTTGCCGGCGCTTTTCGCAATCTTGTATATGAATTATTGGGCGAACCAAAAGAAAGGCTTGAAAAATGGAGAACAGATATCCAAAGTGCATTAGGATACAATGCCCGATTGCTTACCGATTTGATTCCTGAACTGGAATTAATCATTGGCAAGCAATCACCGGTACCGGAGCTTTCTCCTTCTGAATCCCAAAAACGGTTTTTCATCCAGGTGCAGAATTTTATAAATGTTTTTGCTACCAAAGAGCATCCTCTGGTGTTGTTTCTGGATGATCTTCAATGGAGCGATATCCCTTCCTTGAATTTGATGCATCATCTCGTCAACTCGGAAGGATTGGGATATTTCTTTTTTATTGGCGCATACCGCGACAATGCCGTGGATGCTTCACATCCATTAAGTCTTACACTCAGCCAGATTCAAAAAGAAAGGTTCGTGGAAAATTTACACCTGGAACCATTGAGTGCCGATGCCGTCAATCAAATTGTTGCAGACACATTGCATTATGATGCACAGGAGACGATGCCATTGAGCAAGGTGCTTTTTGAAAAAACAGCAGGTAACCCGTTTTTCACCATTGAATTATTCAGAGATCTTAACGAGAGAGCCATTATCAGGTTCAACCCGGAGGAAGCGCAGTGGAAATGGAATATGGATGAAATCAGGATGACGGAAAACAGTGATAATGTTGTTGACTTTCTTGTAGCGAGTCAATCCCGTCTGCCTGAGTCAACAAAGGAGGTAATACGGCTCGCAGCATGCATTGGCGCCACCTTTGATCTGAAAACATTAGCGATCATACATGAAAGTACTATTGAGGCTACCGCACAGGAATTGGAAGAAGCATTGCGTGCAAATATTATTCTTCCACTCAGTGATACTTATAAGTTTGTCGGGTTATATAACTCACCTGTTAGTGAAATTATTTCCGGAGACGAAGGAGATCATTTTGAAGAATTGAACCCTTCGTACAGGTTTCAACATGACAGGGTACAGCAGGCAGCCTATTCCATGATAGCACCTGAAAAGCGACAATCCCTTCATCTCTCCATCGGCAGGCTGATGCTGCATCATAAAAGCGAACCGGAATTGGAGGACGCGCTTCTGGAAGTAGTAGGTCATTTGAATGAGGGGAGGGCTTTGGTCGATAGCCCGGAGGAGCAAAACAAACTTGTAGAGTTAAATTTAAGAGCAGGTATTAAAGCCAAACAATCTTCAGCGTATGCTGCAGCTTTGGATTATCTGAAGATAGGGTATGAACTATTGAATAAAGATGCCTGGAATAGTAATTACGAACTCACCTGGAAATTGAGCGAGGAAATCCAGCATTGCTCGTATTTGACGGGAGATTGGGCAAGTGCAGACGATTGGACGGAAACCATGCTGCAATTTGCAAAAACACCAATTGAAAAAGCTCTGGTATTATCTGCAAGGACACGGCAATATGCTACCATTGGTAAAATGAAGGAATCTATCCGCTCCGCTTGTGAAGGGCTTTCCTTCCTGGGGTTTGAATTTCTGACAGCTCCCACTCCACAAAATATAACTGAAGAAGTTCAAATGGTATCTCAGCATTTGAATGGCAGAGCCATTGCTGATATCATCAATCTTCCGGCTCTTGATGATCCGAAAGCAAAAATTGCCAGCCAGTTATTGATGGAAATTTTTGCCGCAGCATTTTTATCAGCAAGCGGCGAAATGTTTCCCTACCTTGTTTTGAAGTCGGTAAACCTGGCGCTTCAATATGGCAATAGTCCGGAAACAGCATTCGCCTACGCTGCCTACGGGATGATACTTTGCGGGTATTTTAATGATACGGCCCAGGGATATGAGTTTGGTAAATTGGGTGTAAACCTTATTGAAAAACTACAGGATATTGCGCTGCGGTCCCGGATCATTTACGTATATACCATGTTTGTTCACCATTGGTCTAATCATTGGTCAACCATGACACCATGGTTTAGAAAAGGGATTGAGGCGGGTTATCAGTCAGGCGATCTTTTGTACCTGGCGTATAGCGCCCAGGATTGTATCATCTGGGATCCGCAACCCGATCTTGAAAGCGCCTCTGATGAGCATCGTAAAATGCTGAAGATTGTAAAGGAATGTGACTACCAGGATTCCTATGATTCAGGAACGTTGTTTTTGCAAATGCAACTCAACTTCCAGGGGCTTACTAGAAGCAAGTACTCTCTTACAGACGATAACTTCAATGAAGAAGCATGCGTGGAAGGCATGTACCGGCGTCACTTCATGACCGGCATTGCAAACTATCATATTTATAAGGCAGAAATTTATTTTCTCTACAATGATGCTGCAGGCGCTTTGCCGCATATTCAGCAACAGGAAAAATTGATTTCGTCTGTAATGTCGCTGCCTCAGTTGGTGCGGTTTCGTTTCATTTCTTTTTTAGTGTATGCAGCGTTGCTCAATGATGCGACAAAAGAAGAACAACAATCCATGCTCAGTAAGATGAATGAGCATCTTCTTGCAATGACTAAGTGGTCTGAACAGTGCACTGAAAATTTTGAACATCTCAGGTTGATGATGGAGGCAGAACAGGCATCATTGCAGGGCAATATGGCTCAGGCACTAATCCTCTTTGAGCAGGCTATTTCCGGTGCCAGGGAAAATAAATTTATCCGTGATGAGGCAATGGCCAATGAAATGGCGGCAAGATTATTATTGCGCAACCGGCTTTCAAAAGCTGCAGAAGGATATCTACAGGCTTCACGCTATTTATACTATCGCTGGGGAGCCACACGGAAGGTAGAAGAAATGGATAAAAATTATTCATTTCTTTCTGAAATGGCTTCAGGCAGTACCGTTGCTTCCCTTTCGGGAAAAACTCAATCCACAGTTCATGATTCTTCAGAAATGTTCAATCCGGAATTGTTGGATATGCATTCTGTTTTTAAAGCTTCTCAAATGATTTCGGGCGAATTGGTTCCGGAGAAACTTTTTAAATCCACCCTGCAGGTGCTGATGGAAAATACCGGCGCACAAAGAGGTTTTCTTTTGGAAGATCAGGAAGGCCAGGTTGCCATACTCGCTCAAAAAGATGAAAGCAACCCGGTTACATCCGATAATTTAATTTTTCAAAGTAATCCTGATTACCCGGTATTCCCCTTGTCATTGGTGAATACTGCCTGGCGAACCAATGAGGCTATTGTAATTGATAATGCTTCTAAAATAAATCATTTTAGTTCTGATCCCTATATCATCAGAAATAAACCGTTGTCAATAATGTGCGTACCGCTTCCATTGCATGACCAATGGCGTGTTGCTGTTTATTTGGAAAATAATGTTACTCATAGTGCTTTTAGTGAAGAACGTGTCAAGGTTATCAAATTACTTTCCGGCCAGGCTGCTATTTCTCTGGCCAATGCGAGAATATATGAAGGCCAGGAAAGGTTGCTGAAAGCGCAACAACGATTTGTGCCCAGCCAGTTTTTAAAAAACCTTGGGCATAATGATATTGCACAGGTGGCACTGGGCGAATCTGTAATGATGGAAATGAGTGTATTATTTTCAGACATTCGTGAGTTTACCTCCAGGGTGGAATTATTGTCTCCACATGATGTTATCGAATTGCTTAACGAGTATTACAGTGCATTAAGCGAACCCATTTCAAAACTCGGCGGGTTTATAGATTCCTTTGCCGGTGATGAAATTATGGCACTGTTTCCTGTGCCTGCCCAGAAGGCCGTGGAAGCAGGTATAAAGATGTGCGATGCGTTGCGGGATTTTAATCTCCGGCTAACGGCCCAGGGTAAACCTTTTTTAAAGATGGGGCTCGGATTGAACACGGGCCCGATGGTGCTTGGGACAATGGGTGCCAGGGAAAGAATGCAGTGCTCTGTGTTAGGAGATACGGTAAACCTTGCTTCACGGATAGAACAACTCACGAGGGTTTATGAAGCCCAATTCCTGATAGGAGAAAACACATATTCATTGATGTTAGACCCTGGCGCCTATTCAATGAGAATGGTTGACTATGTAGCCGTAAAAGGAAAAGACAAGGCTATCAGAATATATGAAGTGCTGGATGCAGAAGATGACAGCCGTCGCAAAACAAAGGAAGCATCCAGGGAGCAACTTGCAACTGCTTTGGATGCCTATTTCCGCCGTGATTTTTCGTGGGCGTGTTCCATCTTTGATGACCTCGTAAAAAACGATGCGAGCGATCCCGTACCTTCCATTTTTGCTTCGCGATGCAGACGGTATATGAAACAGGGAATTCAGGAAGACTGGCAGGGTTTTGAGAAACTTGTAAAGAAGTAGGCGGGAGATACATTGAATTGGCCTGTTATTCAGGAAGGATAAAATGATTTATCGAAAAAGTTACATACTCTGAATTATGAATACAGTAAGCATTGGAGTAGTGATGGACCCCATCAGTACTATTCATCCTGAAAAAGATACTTCCCTGGCATTTATGCTGGAAGCCCAGTCGAGAGGCTGGCAGGTAGAATACATAGAAATGGCTGATCTTGTTTTAAGAGATGGACAACCGGAAGCCCGGATGCGCCGACTAAAGTTATTTGACGACACGAGCCATTGGTTCGAATTCACCGGCGAACGTTTTGGAGCACTTGGCGAATTGGATGTAATACTGATGAGAAAAGATCCTCCTTTTGATATCGAGTACATCATGGCTACCTACATTCTCGAAAAAGCACAAATTGAAGGAGCGCTGGTAGTGAATGATCCCAGGTCTCTCCGCGATGCCAACGAAAAAATTTTTGCTTCCTGGTTTCCACAATGTACTCCTCCATCCTTATTGACCCGGTCAAAAGCCGACATCAAAAGCTTTTTGGATGTACACGAAAAAATAGTTGTGAAGCCGACTAACAAGATGGGAGGACAATCTGTTTTTGTTATTTCAAAAGGCGATCCCAACACCAATGTCATCATAGATGAGATAACAGGATTGGGTACACGGTATATTCAGGCACAGGCTTATATCCGTGAAATTGAAACGGTGGGCGATAAGCGTATCATCCTGATTGACGGAGTGCCGGTAGATTATGGTATTGCGCGCATTCCCGCAGGCGGCGATCATCGTGGCAACCTGGCTGTAGGTGCTAAGGCAAAGGGTTTTGAACTAACGGAAAGAGACCGGTGGATATGCAGTCAGATAGGCCCGGCATTGAAAGAACGTGGTTTGATTTTTACAGGTATTGATGTGATCGGCGATTACCTCACAGAAATAAATGTAACCAGCCCTACCTGTATTCGGGAAATTGATAAACTTTACAATACCCGTATTGCTTCTCTATTTTTCGATTCACTGCAAAAATCTATAAGCCAAAAACAGCCTGCAAAAAAATGAATTGAAATGTATGCCTACCACTCATCTCTCCATAGACAATTGCAGAAATTATATTGAAGAATGTTTGTTCGGCCCACCTGTTGAGCCCGGCGGCAGACCGGGTGGTGAGGCAGGCAGCGTCGGAGTAGAACTGGAATGTTTTCCTGTTGTATTCAACACAGAAGAAAAAATTTTTCCAGCAAAACTTTATGACAATGAAAATTCTCTGACAGAGACCCTGATCCGATTTTCAGAAAAGAAAGAAGGTAAAGCCCGGTACAGTGATCATAATTTGGAAGGGGAATTGCAAAATCCTATTGTCACTGCGATTGATTTTCCCGACGGTAGTAGTTTTCAGTTTGAGCCGGGAGCACAGGTGGAAATTTCTACAGCGCCTTGTCAAAATATAGAATCGGTGTCGGAAAAAATTAATTACCTCCAGGAGATATTCCATGAGATAAGCCGTCAATCAAATTTTCACTTTGTGCAGGTTGGTACTCACCCGTGGTTTGGTGCAGATGCCATTGGGATGCAACTGAACAAAAACAGGTATAATACCATGGCACGTTATTTTGACCGGATCAATGATTATGGCAGGCAGATGATGTTGCAAACCTGTTCGCTCCAGGTGAATTTAGATGCAGGAGATGACTGGGATACCAGGTCCAAAAGATTCGTTGCTGCTAATCTCATCGCCCCTTTTGCAAGTGCCATTTTTGCAAACTCCTCCATTATTGCCGGTAAAGCCAGTGGATATAAATCATTCAGAAGCTACATCTGGCAACATCTTGATAAAACAAGAACAGGTGTTTTGAACATGGAACAATTGTCAAAAGGCTTCAGCAAAGATTCTATCATTGATGCCTACCTGCAATTTGCTTTGAATGCGCCGGTAATTTACATTGAAGAGCTTGGTTCGGAGGTTTTTGGTAAAGACATCACATTTGAATATTGGATGTCACATTCCATCCGAGGAATTGCGCCTTCAATAGGCCATTTCAAAAATCATCTTTCTCTTTTGTTTCCTGAGGTCAGGCTCAAAGGTTATCTCGAGTTAAGATCGGTGGATGCGCCTCCTGCTGAATGGCAAATGGTCCCGGTTTTATTTTATTGCGGATTGCTTTATTCCAATCTTCACCTCGAAAAGACACTCGAAATGCTGGTTCCCTTTTCTTCGCAATTGCCGGTATTGATGGAGAAGGCAACGATGGGTTTGGATTCGGATGAAATATTTATGACTGCAAAAAAACTGGTGGTGCTTTCCATAGATGGGTTTGCTTTTTTGCCGGAGGCTTTTAAGGGTCAACAATCCATTGACAGCATAATTTCATTTTTGGAAAGATTTACGATACAGAGAAAAACCTTCGCAGATGAATTTCTTGAGAATTTCAGCAACAATAAAAAAATTACTTCACAAAAATAAATAATCGTACTTTGAAATTGATTTTAAAGAAATCATTGTATGGAAGGAGAATGCTGGAATATCTACCGAACGTGCCGGCAATAAATTTTTGATTACCTACACTTATCTTAAACACTTTTCCTGCTAATTTAATAAGGGAAAATCTACCCGCTGTTCCAAATGAAAACAGGATTTTGGCGAGGAAACATTATCTCCTCCCGGAGTTGTTTGTGTTTCGAACAGGTATTCTGTGCTTTAGGTGATAATTATTTTTTGTAAAATAAAAACAAACCCACTATGCCTTCCTGCAACTATGTTTTTGGGCCTGCTGAAAAAATTGAACAACTATTTCCTCCGCCGGAGTATGCAAACCCGAGCCTGAACTTTCATGATTATAAGGATGTCATCAAGCATTACACAATGAATTCATTGATTGCCGATGGCATACAAGTAAAAGAACTGGAAGTGAAGCTGTCGGAAGGAAAGTATCATATAAGAATCGACTGTGTGGCAGATCAGGATACGTTAGAACGATTTTGTGAGCGCCATGCGAAAATCTTCAGTGAAGAGTATGCTCAAAAAGCCATCCGGGGTATGGAGTTGCTGAAAGACTTGGGTGTGTGGAATCCGATGGAAAATTATCATGTAAATGGCAGCCCGACAGATGGTACCTCCAAGTGGCATTTATTTCCTTCACTCGGTTTGAATGTGATGAATCAAAAAGGAATTCTGCTGCTGCATTATCCGCCGTGGGCTGTGGTGCAGTTGGGTACTTTTGAAAATGCAATTACTTTCAGGCGTTGGGAACAATTACTGACCTGTGCAGGTATTGAAAAAGAACAGGCTTCATTTTATAAGACCTTTATGGAAGTAAGCCCTATCGCCGCTCCCGGTTCAGGTGAAAGCGAATATCCCAATGATTATTTTCCCATCATGATGGCTTCCGGATTTTTTGATGGCGGACCTGATCGCAATTATATACGGTCTATGCTCGAACTGTTTCTCAATCCACCCAATTGGCCGAACGATAGAAAATATACTTTACCATTGCTTATCTGTGGTTCGCCACTTTATGATCCGCAGTCGCCCGGTTGGTTTCGTACAGCCTATACCGATATATTGCCGCAAGATAAAAATGGTGTACCTCAGGTGAACGTATTGCAAACAGGAACGTTTAAAGTTTTTCCTCATTCGCAGAAAGAAACGCCTTACCTGATTTCCAACCACATGATTGCTGCGGGTGTTACAGGTGAGTGTACAAATGATCCATCCAAAATTCCCGACATCCGGCAATATGAAGCACAGGATATGGTGTCTGCCACTTTTCTAAAATTGTATGCAGACAACCCGGGTATCAGTCCGGAAGAAGCTAAGGCACAAGCCTGCAAGCGTTGGTTTGGAAATTCTGAAGGAACTGGAGCACCGCAGCCAGAAGACGTGAATGATCAACTCACTCTTTGTGCGCTTGCGCAAATGGATTTATTTTTTGTGCCGAATCCACCAAGTCCGAAATATACATTTGAAGAAGCTTTTCAACGATGCAAAACAGCCACGAATCCGGGCAACCCCTGTTTCGGAAATATCAAACCCAATGGTAATTGAATGAATCGAACGGTTCTGTTTAAAAAAATTAAAGAAAAATATTTATGAGCAATCCTGACAATCAATTTTTCATAAGTTGTGATGAAGAGAGCGGCAACTATCTGTTGTGGTCCATGGACATGGAAAGCCCATCACTTTTTAAAAAGATTGAAACTGCAAGTGGCAATTCCATTCCAAAGGGATCGCATTTGATCCAGGTCGGCAATTATATCCTGCAGTGGAGTGAATTAAATAAGGACAATCAATATTCCTACCGGTTGTTACAATTTAATCCCGGGGAATCGAATCCATTAGGAAGTTATACTGCGGATCCGTCTCAGAATGGAAAAACTGTTTGGTCTGAAACTGCTGTGCAGGCAGGAACCTGGACGAAGAGTAAATTCTTCAGCTCTCGCCAGGATTTTGCCAATCCTGACGGAGCAAAGAAAGGATTTGAATCAGGTTCGGAGTTGATCTTGATTTCGGCACACAATTTTGTTTTGAATTTTATACCTACGGAAGGAAGAGGCACCAATCAGCTTTTCAATTTCGATCCCGGTAGCAGCGATCCCCTGCCCGCACCTTATTCGGCACAGGGAGCATGGGCCAGCATTGAGCTGGGTCATCAACTGATGTATGTGAATGGTTACATATTGGATTGGAATACGGGAACAGGAGATTATGTCGTGTGGCAATTTGATCCGCAGGCAGAAGGTTCGTTAAGTTATCCTCCGGTTAACAAAGGTAACTTGCAAAAATTCTCAATCAACAGCGATCATCGTCTATGCATTACCGACAGTTTTGTTCTCGATTGGGAACCTGCAAATAATCATTACCGTCTCTGGCAATTTGATCAGATAGCTAAAGATGTTTTACAAGGCCCTGTTAAGGAAGGCACACTGCCAAAGGAAATTACAGTAGGGATGTCGCTTACTTCCATAGAAACTTTAGTTTCTTTAGATATTAAAATTTCTGAAACTCCCGGCACTCTGGATTTCATGCGGGATAAAATAGAGCATGTGATTTATTACATGATTGAAAACCGTTCTTTCGATCATATTTGCGGATGGTTGTATGAAAAAGATGAACCCTTTCATTTAATCGGCCCTGAAGGCCCGTTCCGGGGTGTGGACGATAACTTCAAAAATGTTTTTCGTGGTAAAGAATATCCGATTGCAAAATATAACGATGGCAAACTGAGTGATAAAATTAATCTTGATCTGGATCAGCAGGATCCTTATCATGATAATTCCGATGTATTGCGACAGATGTTTTATGGGAATATCAACGATTACTTCAGCAAGAAAAAACCGGATATGGGCGGATTTGCATGGAACAATGGAACGGCGGAAGTAATGCAAGGATATACGCCTGAGCAATTGCCTGTACTCAACGGCCTTGCGAAAAATTATGCCATATCTGACGACTGGTTTAGCGCTATGCCGAGCGGTACTACTGTAAACAGGGCCTTTGCACTTACTGGGTCTTCTTTAGGTAAACTCAATAATTTTCAGAACGGGCAGGAATACTTAGAATGGTCGCAGTATCCACACCGTCCTTCCATCTGGAAAGTAATGTGGGCAAACGGGATCAGGGATTTTAAAATATACAATTCTGTAGAGTGGATAGAATGCCAATACACCTACAACCTCTTTTTGAAAGGTCAGATCCCCAGTATAGACAGTCCGTTTGTTGTGGGAAATTATGTACCACAACTCAATCAATTCTTTGATGACCTGAAGTACGGAACGCTTCCGAAATTTTCTTTTTTAGAACCCAAATGGGTAACCTTTACCGGATCCACATCCTATCATCCGGGTAATGATCTCATCCCAGGTGAACGTGAACTCAATGATATTTTCACTGCTATTCAGAGCAGTCCGGCATGGGAGAAAACACTGTTGGTGATCACCTTCGATGAACATGGCGGATTGCCCGATCATGTGCCGCCTCCCTACGCAGCTAAGCCGTGGGCAAATGATTCATTCGATGGTTTCGAATCAGATATTATGGGTGTCAGGATACCCACTGTACTTGTGTCGCCGTACATCACACAAAAAACGGTATTTCGTTCCGGCACAGGGGTCTCTTATGATGCTACATCAATACTCAGTACATTACTCAATTGGATGGGGATTCCAAAATCGAGATGGGGATTGGGAGAGCGAACCAACAATGCACCAACCTTTGAAGCTGTTTTTGGTGAGAAGCAGCCCCGCACAGATAAGGTAGTGCTTGACCTTCCTTACGATAAAAACTTTCCGCAGCAATCTGTTACTACAAATGCTGGTTCAAAGCCGCCGGTATTACCAATCCATGATTTGCACCGGCTGATCGTACCAGGCATGATTGCAGACATGACTCCGAATCTGAATGCTGCCGAACGAACCAAACTCACAAACGAGATATTGGATAATGCCGGCAGTTTGCAGGATTTGCACAAGCGATTGGAAGAAGTACATCGCAAGCATAGTTCATAATGTACTTTTTTAAAAAGTAATGGCTTCATTCCATATTTCATTTGCTGCTATTGGGAGATAGGTAGCTGAATAATGAGATCTGTACCACCTCCATCTTTTGTCTCCACTTTTATCTCTCCCCCATGTGCCTTTACTATATCATAACTCAAACTCAACCCCAATCCGGTTCCACTTCCAGTTGGTTTGGTGGTGAAGAATGGTTGAAAAATCTTGTCTTTTATTTTTTCGGGAATGCCGTTGCCATTGTCTTTGACCTTTATTTCTATTTCACCGTTCAATTTTTTTGTGACTACGGTTACAGCAGGCGCATAGTCGCCATTTTTCATTTCCTGCTTTTCATTTACTGCATAAAAAGCATTATTAAAAAGGTTTAACAACACCCTTCCGATGTCCTGCGGAACAATATTGATTTTTCCTATGCTGTCATCAAATTCAGTTTTAAGCGCCGCATTAAAACTTTTGTTCTTTGCACGTAATCCATGATAGGCCAATCGTAAATACTCATCACATAAGGCGTTAATGTCAGTGGGTTCTTTTTGTCCTGTGCTGGTGCGGCTGTGTTGTAACATACCTTTTACTATCTCGCCAGCCCGTTTGCCGTGATGGCTTATTTTCTCCAGGTTTTGTTTTAAATCATTCGCTATTTCTTTTGCATCTTCTAAATTACCTTTTGTTATTTCCTGATTCACTTCATCAACCAACTCAGTACTCACTTCAGAAAAATTATTTACAAAGTTCAAAGGGTTTTGTATTTCGTGTGCAATACCTGCGGTCAATTCTCCAAGTGAAGCCATCTTTTCGTTTTGTATTAATTGTGCTTGTGTGGATTTTAATTGTGATAATGTATTTTCTACTTTTTCTTTTTGTTTTTCTATTTCTTTCTTCTGTGTTTGCAAAATAGTGTTTGCCTTTTTTCTTGTTCGATTATTCCTGTACAGCAGAACAGCAAGCAGCATAAAAACTATAATTGCTGTAATCAATGCATAAATTTTCATTTTTGTTTGCGATGCAATTCTTTGCTGCTCTAATTCCTGCTGGTGCAGCAAATCATTAAAACGTACAACCTGGTAATCCTGCAATTTCTTCTTCGCTTCATTGTTTACACTATCGTTTAAAGCTGTGGCTACCTTTAGGTATAGAAAAGCGCTATCTTCCTTTTTTTGTTCATCATACAATTCTGATAAGATTTTATACGAAGCGGCTTTTGATGAATTGTTGCCTACAACCTCATACACTTTAAGCGCTTTCTTAGCATAAAACAACCCGGAGTCGGCATTTTTTAAAGAATGATAAATTTCCGCAAGTCCCAGATATCCATCACCGGCAACCCTAGAATTGTTAAGTCCCTCACTAACCCGTATTGCCTTTTCAAAATTTTGTTTTGCAAGACCTGATTCTCCAAGTCGCCAATAAGCGCTTCCGAGATTATTAAATACATCACCTGTAAATTTTCGATTATGATCCTCGTAAGGGAGAGCCGAAAAATATGTAGCCGCTTTGTTGCCAAATAATATTGCTGAATCCGGCTTACTATCTGTCATATAAGCCCAGCTCAAATCACTATAAAGTAAACTGGCTGCTGTTGTATCTTTTGCCGATTCTGCAAGTTTTATTCCTTCCCAATAACTCGCTATTTGTTTTTCATGATAACCAGCGTAAGCATACAAAAGCCCAAAGCCAAGCTGTGTTAAACATTTAATGTAAACCCTGTACGTTTCAGGCGTTTTGTTTTTTGGCAAATGCCAGGTTATCTTTTCATTAGCCGGATCACTTGTAATTTCAGATGCCTGCATTAATACTTTAAGTGCGGCGGGATAATTTCCCATTTTTGCCAGCGGGAAAGCCATATTCATTAAAATTTCAGCCTTGTCAAGATTTAATTTTAATTGCCCGGCAAGCATCGCCCCTTTTTCACTGTAATACTGAGAGCTGTCGAGGTTCACATCATCGTAATAAACTCCAAGCCTTTTGCAGGCATCCATTTTTATTGTGTCGCTGGATGCTTTACTTAATGTACAATGCAAACTGTCTAACAGCGTATTTTGGCTACTAACAATAGCAGGTACTAAAACAAGCAATACTATTTTTAAGCATTTTCTCATTCATCAAATTGTTATAGGAAGTTGAATAATAAATAATGCACCCTCACTTTCTTTTGTTTCAACCTTTATCTCCCCTCCATGCGCTTTTACAATATCATAACTCAAACTCAACCCCAATCCTGTTCCTTGTCCTGTTGGTTTGGTGGTGAAGAAGGGCTGAAAGATTTTATCAACGATATTTTCAGGAATGCCGTTGCCGTTGTCGATGACGCTTATTTCAACCTTATCATTTATTTTTTTAGTTTGAACGGTTACTAAACCTAACAGGTTTTGAAAACCTGTTAGGTTTCGATTTTCACCCACCGCATAAAACGCATTATTAATCAAATTCAAAATCACTCTTCCAATATCCTGAGGCACTACATTTATTTTTGGAAGTGATGGATCAAAATCTGTTTTAAGCTCAGCGTTGAAGCTTTTGTCCTTTGCTCTTAAACCATGATAAGCTAACCTCAAATATTCATCGCACAAAGCATTGATGTCAGTCAGTTCTTTTTGTCCCTTACTTTTTCTTGAATGTTGCAACATGCCTTTTACAATCGAATCGGCACGTTTGCCATGGTGGTTTATTTTTTCTGAATTCTCTTTTATATCATTTGCCAAAGCTTTTACTTCTTCTGTATTTCCTTTATCAAGTTCATCAACCAATTCACTAATCAACTCTGAATTTACTTCAGAAAAATTGTTTACAAAATTCAACGGGTTTTGAATTTCATGTGCAATGCCTGCAGTAAGTTCTCCCAACGAAGCCATCTTCTCGGATTGGATGAGTTGGGCCTGGGTTGATTTTAATTCGGATAAAGTGCTTTCTACTTTTTGTTTTTGCTCAGTAAGAAGTGCATTGGCTTTTTGTTTTTGCCGGTTATTTCTGAATAACATTCCTGCTGTAATCAAGATAAGCGCCAATACCACAAGGGCACTAACCAGGAAGCTGCGCTGTGCGTTTCGTTGAGCTTCCAGCTTAACAATTTCGGTTTGTTTTTTGTCCAGGTCGTTATTGTATTTTAACATGCTGGTGCGATTGCGCAGGTCGGTATTGAGAATGCTGTCTCTTGCATTGATAAATTGCATGTGATATTTATAGGCGTTGGCAAAATCTTTTTTGGCAGCATACGCATCTGCAAGTGCACCGGCATTGTTTCTTACCAGGTGAAGCATTCCTTTTTTAAGCGAAGAATCCAGGCCAGCTCTGGCATAAAATATTGCGCTATCGGGCATCTCCTTTTTATTATATGCACGGGCCAGTATCGCAAGCACTGAAGAGAGTTCTAAAGGATCTTTCAATTCTTTCGCTTTTTCAAAAGAACTAAAACCATATTTAAACGCCATGGGCAGGCTATCCATCTGTATGTAAACGTTTGCCATGTCGCTTTCGAATGTGCAGCTATCGAGCTTTGATGAATTATCTTTTATAAAAAGCATATACGCATTTATAGCTTCCGGGTATTCATCCTTCATCAGGTATATATAGCCAATGCGAATTTGAATAGCCCTTTCCATATCCTTATTCTGTAATTTTTTATTAGCCTCTGAAGCTTTTTGATAATTTTGCAGGGCATTATCAAAATCACCTATAGAAGAATATATACCCCCTATATGTGTCCATACCTTGCAAAGTAAGTAAGGAGATTTTGCCAACTGTGCATAATTCAAAGCTTTCAGGATGTACTCCATTGCCAATGGATAGTCAGCAACATGATTTAAATAGTATTCGCTTATATAATAATAACAAAATCCGAGATTCTTATTGTCTCCCAACTGTTGAAAAGCCTGGGCTGCCTGTAAAAAATAGTCAATGCATTCTTTATTAGTCCTCCTGCTAAAATGACCTCCTTTATAATATAAAAAAAATGCAGTAAGATTTTTATCGTTCGCTTTTTTTACGATAATTTCTGCGACATGAAGCAGTGAATCAGATACCCTGTAATTTGATTCAGCATCTGCATCTCTCACCTGGTATAATAAAGCATGTGCCTCTCCAACCGGATAGTTGATTTTGCGGGAAAGCACAAGAGCTTCCTCTGCAAATTTTGTCTTTTCATTATCCTGGAATTCCCTTGTGTGAAAGAGTTCCGTAAGAATATCCACCCGTTCATTATCTGGTTGCGGGCGGGCCTGCAATTCTTTCAATAATTCTTCCTTTGTTTTATCCTGTGCATGGATAGTAGTATTGAGTGTAAACAAAGCAAGCAGTAACAATACTTTTCTCATCGTTTGTATATATGAATAATTTAAGTTGTTCCCTTTTAGCATTCTATTTTTCCAGAATCAGAAACTCTATTCCTTCGCTCCGTTGCCTCCTCTTTTATCTCACTCCTATGCATCTTTATAATAGCATAACCAGTCTGAATCACGCCTGCCTGACGCAGTCAGGGATTTGCACAGATTTATGGATTTCACTGATTTCACTATGTCATTGCTTTACTCTGTGTAATCTTTTAATCCCCATAATCAGTGGTTCAGACAACAGGCAATTGAATAATAAACTCCGTTCCCTCTCCTTCTTTTGTTTCCGCTTTTATCTCTCCTCCATGCGCCTTCACAATATCATACATTGTCTGCATCACAGATTACCACGGATTTTTTGATTTCACTGATTTTATTATACTATCCATCTGTGTAATCTTTTAATCAAAATAATCCCTGCCTACCGGCAGGCAGGCGTGATTCAGACAACAGGCAATTGAATCATAAACTCCGTTCCCTCTCCCTCTTTCGTCTCCACCTTTATCTCTCCGCCATGAGCTTTTACAATATCATAACTCAAACTCAATCCTAATCCTGTTCCGCTTCCTGCAGGTTTTGTAGTAAAAAAGGGTTGGAAAATCTTTTCAACTATGTTTTTGGGAATACCATTGCCATTGTCGTTGACTTTGATTTCAACCTTATTATTTATTTTCTTTGTGCTGACGAAAACTGTCGGAACATATTCATCACCTAGAGCTTGCTGAAGAGTTTTCTTTTCATTCACGGCATAAAAAGCATTATTAATTAAATTCAAAATCACTCTCCCAATATCCTGCGGTACCACATTTATTTTTGGAAGTGATGAATCAAAATCAGTTTTAAATTCTGCATTGAAAGTTTTATCCTTTGCTCTTAACCCATGATAACTCAATCTTAAATATTCATCGCATAAGGCATTGATGTCGGTAGGCTCTTTTTGGCCTTCACTTTTCCGGCTGTGCTGCAACATGCCTTTTACAATATCACCGGCTCTTTTGCCATGATGATTTATTTTTTCGAAATTTTCTATCACATCATTAATTAAATCATCTTTCAGTTGTTCATCCTGCTCTGCTTTAGGCTTTAAGCGTTCGGCTTTCAGCTCTTCCAGCATTTCTTTATTTACTTCAGAAAAATTATTTACAAAAGTCAACGGATTTTGTATCTCATGTGCTATGCCAGCAGTGAGCTCACCAAGCGAAGCCATTTTTTCTGAGTGGATGAGTTGTTTTTGGGTGGACTTTAATTCTTCAAGTGATTTAGCAAGTTCTGATGTTCTTTCCCTTACGTCTTTTTCCAATTGTATTTTTTGTGCTGCTATCAATTCGCTTCGTTCCTTTTCTTTATCAATAGCCTGTTGTGCGTTTTCCTTCTGAAGGTTAACATATCTCATCATCAATACCCTTACAAACCAAAGTACTAACCAGGAAAAACAAATTAATCCTAGTAACCAGCTGTTTTCCTGAACAAATTTGAAAAAAGGTGCAGATTGCCCCAAGACCTGAGAAAACACAATTGATATGAATGACAGGAAAAAATCAAACATTAATGGCAATACTCCAATAGATAAATACCGGAATGCTAAATTATCTTCTCTAATGTATAAGAGAGTAGTTATCAGGATAAGCAATGGCACTACTCCCAGGTTTACAATAATGGCGGTTAATGTTGTAACCTCGTTAAAAGAAGAATTCTCAAAATTAATAAGGTACGTTAGCAGTCCTATGATTCCAATCATCATGCTCAACAGAGCGGTCCAAAATAAAATTTTGTCCCATGCCGGGTACCCGGCTTTTATATTATAGAATTTCCTGACAAACTGGATCAGAAAGAAATGAACAAATACCCAGGGAATTAAAGAAAAAATCAGAGGCCCCCACCAGGCAAATGCGGGCTGATACCAGGTGGCAAAAGTAATAGCAATATTATGCAAATTGGTGAGTAAAATGGTTATTGTAAACAAAGCAAACCATAAATAAACCTGTTCTTTTACAACCCTATAGAAAAAAAGGCTGATCAAAAAAGATAGAAACATCAGTCCCGCTGAGAAAATCTCATAAATATTGCTTTCCTGAAAAATGTCTTGTCTGCTTTCCACATACTCAACATATTCATTCATTATTTTTTCATTACTTACATAACGAACTATAATTTTCCGAATCTCATTTTTTACCAGGTTCCGCCTGTCATAAATAATAACTTCTTCCCCACTTGCCAATTCCAGTGGTATAGCACCAGCCATATAATTGGCGCTTTTTAAACCATCCCTTTCGGACCATTTTCTTAACATCCCGCTTCGGTAGTGCGATACCTTCCTATTTTGCCTGATAATATAGACATCGAAAAAGTCTGCCGGGGAAATCAAAAATAATTTTACAGGATGTTGCAGTGTATTTTTTAACTTATATCGTTGCCATGAAGTGTGCGACATCACCGGGTTATCAACTTGTAAATGAAATTTACCGGACAATGGCTCGGCGCTTACTTCTTCGAATGACCATTTTCCTTCTGTATCTTCCAACTTTTGCCAATAAATGGAATCAAGTATTTGTTCAGAAACGGTCTCTGTTCTTATTTCAAAAGTGGGTAGTGAGTTCCATTGGGCAACAATGTTTTGGGATGCAAGTAAACAGCAAAAGAAAAGCAACACATATGACTTCATAATATTGTTTAAATTGAATTTAAAAAATTGATTCACTTTTCCCAACGTTAATGAATAGTTTAAACAGGTAATTGAATAATAAACGTCGTTCCTTCGCTTTCTTTCGTCTCAACTTTTATCTCTCCTCCATGTGCCTTTACAATATCATAGCTCAAGCTCAAACCCAATCCTGTTCCCTGTCCGGTTGGTTTGGTGGTGAAAAATGGTTGAAATATTTTATCCAGAATTTCTTTTGGAATACCTGAACCATTATCCCAAACACTAATCACTACTTTATCAGTCTCCCTCTTGGTGCTTACCCAAACAGTAGGAACATGTTTTCCATCGGGTTCTCTGAACCCTTCGCCACCTGGCGGAGGCAGGGGGGCTGCGTAGAAAGCATTATTAATCAAATTCAAAATCACTCTTCCTAAATCCTGTGGCACTACATTCATTTTTGGAAGCGTTTCATCAAAATCAGTTTTCATCACCGCATTAAACGATTTATCCTTTGCCCTCAAACCATGGTACGCCAATCTCAAATATTCATCACACAAAGCATTGATATCTGTTAGTTCTTTTTTCCCTTCGCTTTTTCTTGAATGTTGCAACATACCTTTTACAATATCACCTGCCCGCCTGCCATGATGATTAATTTTTTCTAAGTTTTGTTTTAAGTCATCTGCAATAACATTGGCATCTTCATAATTTGATTTTGCTAATTCTTCTTTCATTTCATCAACAAGTTCGGTACTTACCTCCGAAAAATTATTGACAAAATTCAACGGGTTTTGTATTTCATGTGCAATGCCTGCCGTCAATTCTCCCAACGACGCCATTTTTTCGGATTGTATCAATTGCTTTTGCGTGGACTGTAGTTCAGTCAGTGTACTGTCCACCTGTTTTTTGGCCGCTTCCAGTTTGTTGAAGTCTTCATAACGGGCATAAGCAGTTGCAAATGCATCAGCCACTGATTGTAATAAATTTATTTCCTCATCGCTCAATCGGATTGTATTACCCACATATAACATTCCCTGCAGGAAGGGAAGAAAATGTAAATAGAATCCTCCTTGTGGAAGTGTTTTCATATACTGGCCAATAGAAGAAAGTGCGCCCTGTTGCACTAATGAATGTGCAAAGTCTCTAAAGGTTTGTTCATCCCAGTGATCTATGTAATTTTTCTTTTTGCGCCAATTCTGTAATACCAATGAAATATTTCCAGGTACATTATAGGGCAAATGAAATGCTGCGATGGCTTTACCATCAGGCGTGGAGAGAAATGTATGAATGAGTTGTTCCTCATCATCCATAATAAATACACCACAACGTATAAACGGAATACCAAGAATTGTAAGTTCGTTCCAAATCAATGGAGTGATTCTTTCTAGATCTTTTGTAGTACGCATGGAAGCAATGTCTGCACGAATGCGATCTAATGCGGCTTGCTTTATAGCTTCTTTTGCATTGGCTTCTGCTATTTGGAGATCATTGAAGCGGGTATAAGCTAATGAAAAAACATTTGTTGCTCTTTTCAATAAGTCCCAGCTTTCAGAAGAAATATTTCCGGGTGATGCAGCACCTATGTACCCTCCTGAAAATTTATATAAATGATAAGTTCGGTCAGGAATCTCATCTCCATAAAAACCGGTCAATGCTTTTGATTTTTCAGAACAGTAGTTGATCCACTCTTTCCTATTGGCGCCTTGCATAATGATTGATGTTTGATTTTTATCTGAACGGTAAAAATCAAACATCTCCCTTCCTACCCAGGTATCCTTTAACTCAATCGTCATGTGATCTGATACAAGTTTCTCTTCATTCTTTATGGCATACCAGCATTCCGTATTGCCGGTGGTTTCATTATGAATATAAATGGAGCTGGTTTCCAGTTCTTCCACACCAAGTAATCCCATTTCTTTTCTTAGTAATTGTGCTACATCAATAAGTTCATTCGGCTTTTGCATTGCCATTGCCCTGGCTCTTACTTTTTCCAATGCGGTTTCTATTTTCGCTTCTCTTGTCTGTGCTTCGGCTTTTTGCAAATCAAGAAAACGGGTATAAGTAAGATCAAAAACTTTTGCAAACCGAAGGAGAATATTAAAATGCTCTTCAGACAAAGGTTCCAGGCTTGCTACGTTGATACCGCCAAAATTGTTGAAAGAGGCTGAAAGCAAAACTCTTTCAGGTTCCCGCATTCCATTCTTAACAACACCAGGAAGGTTTTTTAATTCTGTTTCATTAAATAGAAAGTCATCCCAATTTTTTTTATCCTGCCCCCTCAGATCATAAACAAATTTTACATTCTGCCTTTTCCATGCCTCTACAAAAACAAGGTAAGCCGGATGCTCATGATATTTTATATAAAAATTCATGGGATTGGATGGCTCCTCTATATTCGCCATCCACCATCTTGCGTCAAGGGTGGCAGGCTGAAAAACCCAGATGATGCAGCGGGTCAGCAAAAGATCCAGCTTTGTAAGTTCGGTGAATACAGTTCCAATCAATTCATTTACTTCTTCAGATGATTGCATAGCCATGGCGCGACTTCTCACTCTTTCCAATCCTAATTCTATCTCTGCTTCTCTTGCCTGTGCTTCGACTTTTTGGAGATCAAGAAAGCGAGTATAAGCCTGGTTAAATACCTTTGAAAAGCGTTTTAAGATTTCAATTTCATTCTCAGAAAAAGATTCCCTTGTATAACTGATAACCTGGATGGCCGTATCTTTTGTTATTGCTGCAACAATGGTGGCTCTTGGACTTTTTAAAATAAATGTTTTTCTTTCAGGATTCAGGTTTTTAAAATCAGTATTGGCAAAAAGATGCTTAAATAATTTATTTTTCTCTGTGAAAGAATAATTGCCGGTAAATATTTCTTTTCCATTCTCATGAGCCTGGTGAATGGCCTTATAGTAAGAGATATTAAAATAAGGTACCCGCCAGCCTGTGGTCAGTTGGGCACCGGTACTGTTAGAGCCTGTCCAAAACTCAATAAATTTTTCATGCTTGTTAAAAATTAAAATGTTTGTAGTATCGAGAACAATATTTAATTTCTGTAACTGGTCAATGACTGTATTTACTACAGCCTGCATTTCATCGCTGCTGTGCATGGCAAGTGAACTGGAACGTACTTTCTCCAAAGAGCCTTCAATCTGTGCTTCTCTTGCCTGGCCTTCTGCTTTCTGCAAATCGAGAAAACGGGTATAGGTTTGTTCAAAAACTTTGGCGAAGCGTTTTAAAATATCATTTTCCGCATCGCTGAACTTTTTTCCCTGGTGATTGATGATAACAATACTGGTGTACAAGGAGACAGCAACAGAACGGGTATAGCCGCCCGGAGCAGACAAGGTTTCATTTTTTTGTTGAGTACTTAATGCCGACCAGGGTTTATGTCTAAATAAGAATGTAAAAAAGTCTTTCTTTTCCCGATGTGAAAATTCTTCCGTAAAAAACCCGGGGCCTTTTTTTATTCCATTAATGAGATTCGTCAAAAATGATTTTTTGTAGAGTGGAAGAAACACTTCTTCTGAAGTATTTGCAGTACCGCCCGAGCCCCAGCAACGGAGCTGGGTATCCACATCTTTATTGATAACAATAAATGAACCTCCATCAATAGAAATATTTAGGTTGAGCAATTCTTTATGCACTGTATGAATCACTTCCTGTAATTCGGAAGTATGGTGCATAGCCAGGCTACTGGAACGTACTCTTTCTAAGCCGGTTTCAATCTGTGCTTCCCTTGCCTGCGCTTCTGCTTTTTGAAGATCGAGGAAGCGGGTATAGGTTTGTTCGAAAATTTTTGCAAAACGAATAAAGAGGGGATGATAGGCAGGGCAGGGTTTTGTAGTAATAAATAACAAATAACCCTGTGAAAAGAAAGCTATGTTATGAACCTGCCTGTCGGGAGTTTTGATACCGGCAGCTTCGGATCGTTTGAAAGCCTGATTCAACAAAGGAAATGAATGAAGAAATTTATAATGTTCAACGAGTCTTCTTCCTCTTATATCATCTTCCAGGAATTGTTTTTTCTTTTTCCATTCCGCATAAATATGCTTGTGCTGGCTGAAGCTATTGACTGGCAGTACAAAGGGTGGATTTATTGATCCAGTCGGATTACTCATCCATGATACCACATTTTCATGTTTTTGATCCCAGGTATTGAAGCCATTTGCATAGGTTTGTACTCCCAGGTGTTTTATTTGCTCAAACAAGAGCACGGCCGCTTCCCCTAATTCATTACTCTTATGCATGGCCATTGTTCTTGCACGTACTCTTTCTAAGGCCAGTTGTATCTCGGCTTCTCTTGCATGCGCTTCTGCATTCTTCAGATCATTGAAACGGGTATAGCTCGCATCAAACAATTTTCCGAAACGGTGGAGAATATTAAACTTTTCATCCGATAGCGGCTCGGTTCCGATTATTTCCAATGCCCCAAAATTATTGAACGATGCAGAAAAAATAACTTTTTTCGGAACAACCAATGCCGACTTTAATGCCTTTGGCAGATTGTGGACTTCATCAAAAAATTCTTTTTCGAAACTCTTTTTTTCACTTCCCTTAAGCTGGTAAATCCATTTCGGGTCCTTGTCCTTCCAGGCATGATTAATGGATCGAAAGAATGAATGATGAAAGGGAGTGAAGTGGATGGGCCGTGATGGTTGATTCATTCCGCTACTGGTAACCCAAAGAGTATTCGTTGCCAATTCAGAATTATTAATCCAGATTATGCAACTGGTAATCACAAAATCAAGCTGTGTAAGTTCTCTAAATAAAGTGGTAACCAATTCAGCCAGTTCACTGGAGTTCTGCATCGCCATCGTTCTTAAACGAACTCTTTCTAATGCTGCATCTATTTCCAGTTCTCTGTTCTTTTCTACCAGTTCTGCCGTCCTTTCGTCCACCAGTTTTCCCAGTTCAATCGCTTTTTGTTTCCAGTTTTTCAGCCCGAAAGTATCTTCTTCACTTTCTACATTCTCGGGCTTGGAACCATGCCAGTGAATTACCTTCCATTGATTGTTGTTGTAAGACAAAACAATGGAGAAACGCATATACATTTTTATGGCTTCTCCGGCAGAAACAATTTTCAGAATTACTTCATCGGCAAAGACGGCAGTATTTTCGTCGGCAGAGGTATAATGAGACAAGGGTTTTACTGTCCATCGAAAATCCATTCCTTTGCTCTGCTTCTTTTGCTGCTTAATGATTTCCTTTAGCTGACCAAAATTCATGATCTTTTCATCCATGGTAGTACCGAAGCCCATTAAATTTTCAGCTACAATTCCTTTAAGAATTTTTTCATCTTCTAATCCTAATCCTGCTCGCAAAAAATTACGGTAGGTTTGATTGAGTATTGATTTTTTTTGCCGGTTCATTTTGATCAATAATTAATCGCCTTTGTGCTAATGATAATTATTTACCTTTTTTTGGAAAGGCAGGCTCAGGTACTTGCTTTGGAGGATTACTTTTCAATTGCTGTAACAAAATTTCAATTGCTTTTTCCAATTGCGGATCATGCCCTGCAATCACTTCAGATGGCCATTGTTCCACTTCTACATCGGGTGGCGTGCCTACATTTTCAATTCCAAAACCTTTTTCATCATAAAAAGCTACGTTGGGTGCTGTAACCACACCGCCATCTATAAATTCCGGGTAACCCAATACACCTACAAGCCCACCCCAGGTTGTTTTTCCTACAAGTGTACCCAACCTGGCCTGGCGAAATAAATAAGGCAGATAGTCACCACCCGAACCCGCGGTTTCATCTATCAACATTGCCTTAGGCCCTTGAATAGATGCGTTCGGTGCCTTTTGATCTTTTCCGTAGCGATATTTCCAATGAGACTGGACAGGGCGTTTGAGGATATCAATATAATAATCGGCAAGCTGGCCGCCGCCATTGAACCTTTCATCTACAATAATGGCAGACTTATTTGCCTGCGGAAAAAAATATCTTTTGAAATATTCATGACCTGCTTCAGCAGTATTAGGAACGTAAACATAAGCTACTTGTCCGTTGGTGGCTTCATTTACTTTTTTGATATTTCCTTCTACCCAATCTCTGTTTCTCAATGCTGCTTCATTGGCAATAGGAACCACTTTCAAAACACGTTTATTTTTTCCATCAGCACTACTTGCTACAGTGAGCGAAATAAGTTTTCCTGCTGTATTTTCGAAATAGCTGTATAAGTTTTTATCAGCAGTTACATCATTGCCATTTACTGCCAGAACATAATCTCCTTCCTGTACATCTACTCCAGGCTCAGTGAGGGGCGAACGCAAACCGGGAGTCCAGTTCAATCCTCCATAAATCTTCTTGATACGATAACGATTATTACTTACTTCATAATCAGCTCCAAGTAGTCCGCCAGGAATAAAATCCGGGTTTGTTCGCCTGTCGCCCACTGCGTCAAATCTGTGATGGCCTACTGACAATTCGCTAAACATCCACTGCATTACTCGGTACAGATCGCTGTTGCTTGCCACATCCGGTAAAAGAGCTGCATATTTTTTCTTCATCGCCGGCCAGTTCACACCATGCATATTTGGATCGTAAAAGAAGTCCCTGTTCACACGCCATGCTTCATTAAAAATATTGTTCCATTCTTCCTGTGGAGAAATTTTCACTTGCAGCAATGAAGTATTTAACATGGCATCAGGTGATGGTTTTTGCCCAGTTTTAGCGGTGTTCCATTTACCATTGCTGTTGAATAATATTTTTTCACCTTTGGCTGCTATCATGTACTCGTCTGCCGGCAATATCATTTCATCCTTCCTTTTTGTCAAACTGTAATTGTGCAATGTGGTTGGGTTTGCATTGTGTGGTGCTAAGGATAAATAATAGAGTTCACCTTCTTTGGGTACTGCAAGAGAACGATATATTCCACCGGAAAGTGGTAATGGAACGATTCTGTTTTGGATTCCGTCCCAATCAATTTTAAAAATAGTTTTAGCCGAATCTTTCTTTGCTCCAGATTTTGCATTTGCCGTATCTTTTATTTCTTCGACGTCATTTTCTTTGGCGAAAGGCGATAGCACATCCTTTTGAAGCGTAACGAGATAAATTGAGTTGGTAGCTTCCATGTCCTGGCTGGACTGGTCGAACCAATTGACCACAGGGCCTGCATCAGTGCTGGCGACCAAATACAAATATTTTCCTGAAGGATCGAATACCGGTTCCGTTACATTCGACATTCCATCAGTAAGTGCCTGGGATTTATTTTCGGTAACGGAATATATCCATGCTTTTTCAAAATTAGTTTCCGTAATGGTGGTATAGGCTACATATTTTGCATCTGCCGACCAGCTACCAAACAGGTTCCTAAAAACACCCGGAAAAAAATAATTGTCTTCACCGATTTTTTGAATATTATTATTGGCAACATCCAGAACATACAACCGCCTTCCATTGTCAACAAAACAAAGTTTTTTGGAATCCGGTGACCAATTGATGTAAGCATAAAACCCGGAACCTTTTAACGGAAATATTTTGGCATTGCCACTTCCATCCTGGTTTTTAATATGCAGTGCATATTCACCGGAGGCATCACTGAAATAGGCAATGGATTTTCCGTCGGGCGACCATGCAGGTGAGTTTTCGTGTACGCCCGGAGTGTTAGTAAGATTGAAGGCATCTCCTTTGTGCGTAGGTAGTGTGATGATGTCACCTCTGAAGTCAAATACTACCCTGGCACCACCAGGCGATATGTGTGCGCTTCGAATGTATTGATCACCTTTTACAAAGCGTGGACGAAGATCCAGCAGGTCTGCAGCTATACCAATTTTCAAGCGAGAAATTTTATTTGCCTGCACATTATATATATGCAGGTAACCTGCCTGTGAAAAGATGATATCGCTATTGCTACCTTCAAGGCTTGAAATGGGATAGTCGTCGAATTTGCTTAACTGGCTAACTGTTTTGGATGCAGGATCGTAACTATATAAATTAAATTCTCCGTTCCTGTCGCTTCTAAAATAGACCCTGTTGTTCTTCCATACAGGTTTGGAATCATTACTGCCTCCGGTTGGTTTTGGAATCTCAACTACCTTGTGGCTCTTGATATCGTAAAGCCAGATACGGCTCATGGTGCCACCTCTGTAATTTTTCCATTGATTAAATGCATCAGGTAAAGTAGTATAGGCAATACTGTTACCATCCGGACTGTACGAAGCCCAGAATGCATTTGGTATTGGTAGTTGTTCTTCAGCACCGCTTGCTATGTCAACAGAAAATAATTGTGTATAGCGATTTGTAAAACTATTTCTCTGAGATGCAAATAATATTTTTTTCCCATCAGGAGAAAAATCGCGTACCAGGTCTGCACCCGGGTGCCAGGTCAATCGTTTGGGAATGCCACCATTTACAGGTATGATAAAGATATCTATATTACCATCGTACTGGCCCGTAAAAGCTATCATACTTCCGTCAGGAGAAAATACAGGGTTAGATTCTACTCCTTCACTGGCAGTAATTCTGCGGGGATAAGAGCCATCCCTATTGGCAACCCATAGGTCTTCCGCATATATGAATGCAATATGATCCTGGCTGATGGCAGGTTGCCAAAGAAGCCGGGTGTCTTTATTGTCAATGGCCCACGAATTGGTGGTGAGCAGGAATAGGTACATTCCTGCCGTAAATGAGATGTAACGGTTCATTTTTCTGTTTTTTTTATTTATTAATGCAGGTGGATCTTAGTAGGTCGACAATCAGGATTGGCCCTTTATCAATACATTTTCTTTAGTTATAAAAAATATTTTCTAAGGCAAGAAAGGATTGATTTATCAAGTTCCGGTTTTAAAGGAATTGGAATTTCAATATTAAATTAATCTTTATTTTGAATATGCTGGCAAAGAAATAATAAACTCCGTTCCTTCACTTTCTCTGGTATTTACCAATATCTCCCCACCATGCGCCTTTACAATATCATAACTCAAACTCAACCCTAATCCTGTTCCCTGCCCTGTTGGTTTGGTGGTGAAGAAGGGTTGAAAAATTTTGTCCAGGATTTCTTTGGGAATACCCGGTCCATTATCTCTCACATTAATAAATATTTTTTCACCTTCTTTCTTTGTACTTACCCAAACAGTAGGCGTCTTTATACTATTGAGTCCTGAAGCCCCTTCCGCCTGCTGGCGGAGATTTAGGGAGGCCGCATAAAACGCATTATTGATTAAATTCAAAATCACTCTCCCTATATCCTGCGGTACTACATTTATTTTGGGAAGTGATTCATCAAAATCAGTTTTCATCCCGATAGTTATCGGGACCGCATTGAAACTTTTATCCTTTGCCCGCAAACCGTGATAACTTAATCTCAAATATTCATCACACAAAGCATTGATATCCGTTGGTTCTTTTACTCCAGTGCTTTTTCTTGAGTGTTGCAACATGCCTTTTACAATATCTCCAGCCCGTTTGCCATGATGATTTATTTTCTCTGAATTTTCTTTTATATCGTCTGCTATTTCATTTGCAGAGTGCACATTGCCTGTTGCCAATTCTGCTTTCATTTCATCTATCAGCTCTCTGTTTACCTCAGAAAAATTATTTACAAAATTCAACGGGTTTTGTATTTCATGGGCTATGCCTGCTGTGAGTTCGCCTAACGACGCCATCTTCTCGGATTGGATGAGTTGGGATTGGGTGGATTTTAGTTCAGACAAAGCGGACTCTATTTTTTCTTTCTGTCCCTCCAAAACAATATTTGCTTTCTTCCTGTGAAGATTATTCCGGAAAAGCATTAACGCAGTAATTAAAAGCACCACAAGTCCTGCCACAAGAACAAATAACCGCAGTCTGTTTTGATAGGCCAATTTTGCATCATTTAATTCTTTTTGTTTGGTTTCTTCTTTTGCTAACAGATCCTGAATTGCCTGGAGATTATTCACCCCAAATAATTTGTCTTTAGCCTCAGTAGCCATTTTATAATAATAAAAAGCCAGCGAAGGATTGGTTGAATCGTATAGTTCTGCGAGCAGATTTCCATTTAACATGCTCCCCCTTTTATACAAAACATGGTTGCCATACTCAATTCCTTTTAAAGCATAATAAATTGCTGAATCTTTTTTATTAAGTTTAATAAAAAGGTTTGACGCACTTGCGCAAATTTCCGAAGCTGTTAAACGGTCATTGTCTTTTAAAGAAATAGAAATTCCTTGTTGAAAAAAATTATTAGCCTGTTTGTAATTACCTTTTTTAAACTCGATATTACCCATTACCTGGTAAACTGTTTGTTCGGAAAATTTATCCGGGCTCTGAAAAGCATCCATTATGTAAAAAGAAGCTGAATCAAGCCTATCAATTTTTTCATAAGCGTCTCCTAAGATCATTTCATTAATACGAATACTTTTTATGCGCTGAGCCTCTTTATCTATTTTTAAAGCCTGCAATACATACCCGATAGCTTTTGGATAATTTTCAAGGTCTGTATAAATATTAGCGAAGCGCCGGTAAATCCTGCAAATTTCATAATCGAGATTATTTGCTTTAGCAATTTCAAGAGACTGTAAAAGCATGTCAAGAGACTCCGCAAGTTTTCCCTGTTCACGAAAAACGCTGCCTAAATCCGTCATGAGTGCTACTTCGCCCCACGCAAATCTGTACTCTTTAGCTAAAGCAAGGCCTTTTTGTGTATATTTTAATGAAGAATCGAGGTTCGAAGTTTCATATTGAAAGCCTATGCCCTGGTAAATTCTTACCCTTAGTGAATCATTTTTTACTGTTAGTAGCTGTTTCTTTAAAGAACTAATTTGGTTGTTGCTGACTGAATCAGGTATGTGTTCGACCTGTGATAAGCAAATCATATACAACCCAATCAAAAAAGCAAAATGAATGAATTTCTTGTACATTCTGTTATGCAATTGTAATTATAAATATACTTCCTTCCCCTTCTTTCGTCTCCACCCTTATCTCTCCTCCATGTGTCTTTACTATATCATAACTCAAACTCAAGCCTAATCCAGTGCCCTGCCCGGTGGGTTTGGTTGTAAAGAAGGGTTGAAAGATTTTGTCCACAATATTTTTTGGAATGCCGTTTCCATTATCTTTTACACTTATTTCCACTTTGTCATTCAATTTCAGGGTGACTATGGTGACTTGTGGGACAAAACCGGTATTTGCTTTACTCTTTTCATTGACCGCATAAAACGCATTATTAATTAAATTCAAAATTACTCTGCCAATGTCTTGTGGTACGACATTTATTTTGGGAAGTGATTCATCAAAATCAGTTTCAAACTTTGCATTGAAACTTTTATCCTTTGCCCTTAAACCATGGTAAGCCAATCTTAAATATTCATCGCACAAAGCATTGATGTCTGTCAGTTCTTTTTGTCCCGTACTTTTTCTTGAGTGTTGCAGCATGCCTTTTACAATATCTCCAGCCCGTTTGCCATGATGATTTATTTTCTCTGAATTTTCTTTTATATCGTCTGCTATTTCATTTGCAGAGTGCACATTGCCTGTTGCCAATTCTGCTTTCATTTCATCTATCAGCTCTCTGTTTACCTCAGAAAAATTATTTACAAAATTCAATGGGTTTTGTATTTCATGTGCAATACCTGCGGTGAGTTCACCAAGGGACGCCATCTTTTCAGATTGGATGAGTTGGGACTGGGTGGATTGTAATTCTTGGTAAGCATTTTGAATTGTTGTTTTTGCTTTTTGCTTTTGCTTAATGCTTCGTAATAAACCGATGGCTGATATGATAAGCAGGCACAGCAGGATGGAAACACTGATTAAGATGATTCGCTGTTCTTTTTTTTGTTGAGTAAGTTGATTGATTTCGGATTCTTTTTTAGAAAGGTCATTGTTGTGTTTAAGCATTGCTGCTTTATTACGGGATTCCGTATTGAGAATGCTATCCTTTACTCTATTGTACAGAAGATTGTAAGTATATGCCTTGCCATAATCATGCAGTGCAGCATAAGCTGCCGATAATGCGCCTGCATTGTCTTTAACAAAGTCAGGTAAGTGATTGTCCTGAGCAATATCAAGTCCGATACGTGCATAATAGATAGCACTATCAGGCATCTTCTTCTTGAGATATGCACGGGACAAAATGCCGTCAATCCAGGATATTCCTACTGTGTCTTTGTAAAACCGTGCGGTATCCAGTGAATGAAATGCATAATAAAAAGCCGCTTGTAAACTATCCATACGGGTATATACATCTGCCAGGTTGCTTTCGTACATCGAGATAGTTACGTTTGACCGGCTCATACCAATCGCAAGTTGGTAAGCGTTGATTGCCTCTGTAAATTTTCCCATGAAGCGGTACATTTCTCCCATACCATTCAGGATTGGTTCCTGGGCATAAGGTTTATTTTCCATTTCTGCGAAATATTTTGCTTTTGTAAATGCCTTTAAAGCATTTTCATAGTCACCGATGGCAGCATATATAAAACCAATGTTGGCCCAATTGCGCCGTTGGAAATATGTGCTTTTTTCTTTTTCAGCAATTTGCAAACTCTTAAGCGCATATTCCATGGCCAACGGGTAATTGGTATTAATGTTCAGGTAATAATCTGATACGGCCCCGTATGCTGCGGCAATCCCTTGCTTATAGCCTACTTCCTCAAATAGGGTTGTTGCACTTAATAATTCATTTACTCCTGATTGTTTGCCCTGGTTGGTATGAACAATGCCGATATTGGTTAACACCCGTCCCGCAAACTTTTTATTGTTTGTTTCTTTTTCAATGATTTCTATTTTCTTTAGGATCGAGTCTGCTTGATGTGTGTTCGATTCCGGGTCGGCATTGGTGTAATAGAAAAGCAGGGCATTGCCTTCTCCCAGTTTGTATCCGGTTTTTTGGGATATTGACAGGGCTTCTTCAGCCCAGGGTGCTTTTAATTTTGCAGCAAATTGAGGTGAGTTGATCATATCAATTAGGATGTCAACCCGGCTCTTATCCTGCTGTGGGTGTTGCTCCAACTCTTTGAGCAACTCATCTTTGGACTTCTCCTGTGCCTGCATGTTGAAACAGGCAAAGAGCAAAGCAAATAATATGAGGATATACTTCATTGGGATATGGGTAATTGAATGACGAATACTGTACTTTCATTTTCTTTTGTTTCCACTTTTATTTCTCCTCCATGTGCCTTTACAATATCATAACTCAAACTCAATCCCAATCCCGTTCCCTGTCCGGTGGGTTTGGTGGTGAAGAAGGGTTGAAAGATTTTGTCCACTATACTTGGAGGAATGCCATTACCATTGTCTTTGATACTTATTTCTACCCGATAACTATCGGATTTATCGTTTAGCTTCCGGGTGACAAGGGTGACGGTGGGATCGTAGCCTGCAGCCGCGCCCAAACCTTCAAGGTTTTTTCTTGCCCTCTCGCGTACTGCATAAAACGCATTGTTGATAATGTTTAATAATACTCTGCCGATATCCTGAGGAATGATATTTATTTTTCCAATCGTCCCATCAAATTCGGTTTTCATAGTTGCATTGAAAGATTTGTCTTTTGCCCGCATGCCATGATAACTCAATCGCAGATATTCATCGCACAAAGCATTGATGTCGGTTGATTCTTTTATTCCGGTACTTGTCCGTGAATGTTGCAACATGCCTTTTACAATATCACCGGCTCTTTTACCATGATGATTTATTTTTTCTAAGTTTTGTTTTAAGTCATCAGCAATAACATTGGCATCTTCATAATTTGATTTTGCTAATTCTTCTTTCATTTCATTAACAAGTTCTGTACTTACCTCCGAAAAATTATTGACAAAATTCAACGGGTTTTGTATTTCATGCGCAATGCCAGCCGTGAGTTCTCCAAGCGAAGCCATTTTTTCTGATTGGATGAGTTGCTTTTGGGTAGCCTGCAATTCGGTCAGGGTACTATCCACTTGTTTTTTTGCTGCTTCTAATTTGTTGAAGTCTTCATAACGGGAGTAGGCAGACGAAAAAGCATCAGCAACAGCCTGGATCAAATTGATTTCGTCATCACTCAATTCTGTTGCATTACCTACATACATCATGCCTTGCAGAAACGGAAGAAAGTGCAGGTAGAATCCACCATGTGGAATGCCTGCAAGATATTGCTCTGAAGATTCGAAAACACGATTTTGCGCCAGCGTATTGGCAAAGTCACTAAAATCTGAATCTTTCCAATGGTCAGTGTAAGCTGTTTTCTTTTTCCAGTTTTCGGGGATGAGCCTGATTTTTCCGGGAGTGTTATAGGGAATATGAATAGCGGCTATGGCTTTCCCCTCAGGTGTAGAAAGGAAGGTATGAATGAGTTGTTCATCTTCGTCCATTATAAAAACACCACACCGCACAAAAGGAATTCCAAGAATGGAAAGTTCATTCCAGATCAGGGGTGTTATCCGTTCCAAATCTTTTGTAGTACGCATGGAAGCAATGTCTGCACGAATGCGGTCCAGGGCGGCTTGTTTTATGACTTCTTTTGTTGCGGCTTCAGCTTTTTGCAAATCGAGAAAGCGGGTATAGGTTTGTTCAAATACTTTTCCAAACCGTAGAAATATCTGTGTTTCATTAAATGGTTTGGTGATGATAAAAAGCACATAGCCGTTTTTAAAGGGAACCGCATAGTTTTTTTGCCAGGTTGGAATTGGGAAACCCATGTCAATTACTTTCTGTAGCCCTTGCCTGAACTCAGGAATTTCCATAAACAGTTCATAATACTTTTTTTGTTTTTCTCCTTCATAAACTTCCTCGTACATCCCCGACTGGTTTTTCCATGCTTCGTACATACGCTGCTCGCCGGGTTCAATATCATAAGGATGAGAAAAGTTGCCAATGCTCGTCCATTTTTGAACCATCGTACTATTCTCATCACATATTGCAAATGCCACTCCTTGCAATTCGGCCCCTAATTGTTTCAATTGGTCAAACATGATTTCAGCAGTGGGAAGCAGTTCAGAACTTTTTTGCATAGACATGGTTCTACTTCTCACTCTTTCCAATGCCGTTTCTATCTGTGCTTCCCTTGCCTGTGCTTCTGCCACCTTAAGGTCATTAAAACGGGTATAGGTGAGATCAAACACTTTTGCAAAACGAATCAATATATCAAATTGGGTATCTGATAAAGGATTGAGACTTGCCAATGCCACACATCCGAAGTTGTTAAATGAAGCCGATATATAAACTTTTTCAGGGGTTTTCATTCCGGCCTTGACAAAATCAGGTAACCCTGATAATTCTGTCTTCTTCAATAAGAATTCATCGGTGTTGAATTTATCTTCTCCTTCGAGTAAATATTCCCACCTTAACGATCTTTCATTCCAAGCTTTTAAAAGGGCATTGAGATAAGGTAAATCAGAATATGAAACAAAAAAGCTCATGGGCGATGAAGGCGCTTCAGAATTTATCATCCATTGGCGCAAACCATTTCCATTATCTTCATAAATCAAAATGGCACATCTTGTTAGACTTACATCGAGTTTTGTTAGCTCTGTGAATACTGTCCCAATAAGGTTATTCAACTCTTCAGAAGTTTGCATTGCCATTGCCCGGCTTCTAACCCTCTCTAACGCCGCTTCTATCTGCGCTTCTCTTGCCTGTGCTTCGGATTTTTGAAGGTCAAGAAAACGGACATAAGCTTGTTCGAAGACCCTTGAAATTCTTTTGAATATCGCAATACTATCTGCATCATATATTACTCCATTCCAACTGTCAAAAAATAAAGTAGAATGTTTCTCGACGACTAAGTTGGCAGAGTGCATATCTGATTTCAGAATAAGGTCTCTTGTAGCCTGGGGTATTATTGACAGGTCGTTGTTGGAAAAGACATAATTGAAATACCTGTCTTTTTGTTGCTTACTATAACCTTTGTTGAAATAACACTTCCCTTCACTGAATGCCTCCCAACTGTCCTTGTATGTAGTATTTTCTTTCATCAGTTCTTTATCATAGGGGAGCTCGATTTTTTCCGGTTTATGAAGTGGAGTAGCTACCCAAAAATCACCATTCATGGTTTGCTTATCGAACAACCATATTGCTACCGAACCTCTTGAAATATTTAAATCATTCAGGTTCGAAAACACCACATCAATTACCTCTTTTAATTCATCACTCCTATGCATGGCTAATGAACGGCTTCTTACCCTTTCCAATGCTGCTTCTATTTGCGCCTCCCTGGCCTGTGCTTCGGCTTTTTGTAAATCAAGGAAGCGTGTATAAGTTTGTTGAAATACTTTTCCAAAACGTATGAGTATTTTATTCTCCTCATCAGTATAAGGAATAGCGGAAAAATTTTCGATGTACAACCCAACATTATCTAACAACACTGTAGAAACAGCAAGCCCTTTGCATTGCATATAAAATTGCTTTGCTTCTTCAGGTATCGTAAATAATTCAAAAAGGGATTGATAGAATTTATTTTTTTCTTCAAAATTCAGCAAGTCGGTGTGCAGTGGTATTCCATTGGCTTTTGCATCCAAAAAACTGTTCCAGGTAGGTGTGTCAAAATAAGGGATAATGGCAAAAAATGGTTCAAGGTTGGGGTCGGCTAACCAAATGTGCATGTCATCCTGGGCTTTGTAGTCAATATAAAAACCTGCATGTTGTGCATTTATTTTCAAATGAGCAAATTGCTCAAGCACTACCCGTATCACTTCTTTCAGTTCATCACTTTTGTGCATGGCCATACTGCGGCTGCGTACTCTTTCTAATGAGGCTTCTATCTGCGCTTCTCTTGCCTGTGTTTCAGCTTTTTGAAGGTCGAGGAAACGTTGGTAGGTAAGGTTGAATACGTAAGCAAACCGTTCTATTATATCAATAGTCTCCGGTGGTTGTAATTGATGAGTTGTAACGATGATCCACCCCCGGGAAAAGAAAGCTGCATAATGAATCCTGCTGTCTTTGATGAAATTACTTTGAACAGGGAGCCTCATCTGCTTAACAACAAATTCAATCCATTCATTTAATTCCTTTCCATGTAGTTCGATAACAAAGGATTTTTGTTTTTCTTTCCAGGCCTTGTAAAGTTTGGCAATCACTGTTCGTTCTGTTAGTTCTGCCTTAAATTTTGTGTTAATCCGGACACCTTTTTGATCAGTTAACCAGAAATCAACCATTTTCTCTTTTTCGTCAACAAGGCAAATTCCTATCCGGTCAGGGAAATCACCTAATTGGGTTAGTTGTTGAAACAGGATTTGTGAGGTTTCGGGCAGTTCATCGCTTTTCTGCATTGCCATTGTTTTAGCTCTTACTCTTTCCAATGCTAATTGAATTTGAGATTCCCTTGCCTGTGCTTCGGCTTTTTGAAGATCGAGGAAGCGGATATAAGACTGCTCAAAAACCTGGGCAAATCTTTTAAATATATTATTCTCCTCTTCGGTATAAGGTATATTCTTATAATTGCCGATGTAGAGATTAATATTTTTCAGAATATAAGTAGAACGGGCAAACCCGGGGCTGCTTAAAAGATAATTCTTCACTTTTTCCGGAAGCTCTTTAATCACAGAATGATCCATCAGGTGTTGCACCCAGTTCCGGTTTTCCTCTGCAGTTAAATAGTCGGTAAAAAACTTTAGTCCTTTTTTCTTCGCTTCAATAACACGATTCGGTGCAGGATTATCAGCATAAGGAACTTTGATTTGAACAGGTTTTGGTTGCCCGGCAGATGATAACCAGAATTCAAAATCATCTCCCTGGTCATTGACTCCAAAACTTACATTATCAAAATTAATGTTCAAACTTGTCAACTGCTCCGAAAAAGTATTGATTACATCAAGTAAATCTTCACTTTTCTGCATCGCCATCGTTCTTGCCCGCACTCTTTCCAATGCTAATTGAATTTGAGATTCTCTTGCTTGTGCTTCTGCTTTCTGAAGATCGAGAAAGCGGGTATAGGTTTGTTCAAAAACTTTTGCGAAGCGTTTGAAAACATCGTGAGCTTCCGGCACAGGCTTATAGGTAATAAATAGCAAATAACCATATTTATGAAAGGCAACATGATCTATTTGCGAAACAGGAAATGGAATTCCGGCAGCTTTCATGTTCAATAATTGAATGCCTAATCCGGGAAGGGTACACAAGTATTCATAGTGAGCAGCACATTCATTTTTTCCAATTTCATTAATGAGTAACGTTTCTCCTCTCTGGCCCGCCTCGTAATAATGAAGAAAAACGTTTTCTCTCGGCGTTTTATATTTTTCATAGGTTCCCTGGCCATTACTGCCCCACTCTAAAGAATCATTTTCTCCATAAATATTAAATGCACAAAACCATGTTTCGATTCCTAATGCTTGTACCTGCTGTACCAACTCAAGAGAAAGATCAGATAGCTCAGAACTTTTCTGCATCGCCAATGACCTGATCCGCACTTTTTCCAATGCTGCTTCTATTTCGAGTTCCTTATTCTGTTCCTCAACGGCTCTTCTTTTCTGCTCCAGTTCCGCAATGGTTTCTTCCAAAAGAATAGCTGTAGTGCGTTTTACTTTCTCGGTGCGGTCGAGCTTGAATTCTGTAATGGCTATTTCTTTATCAGTATCTTTTACTGCTTTTATTAGCGTATTTTTTTCTTCAGCGCTCAAATGCTCCGATTGCTGAATGGAGTTTAATATGGACTGGAGATGTTGATTCAATTGTTAATTGTTAATGGTGAATGGTTAATTGTTTTCCTTTGATGTTTTTATTACTAAAGCCGGTATTCATCTTGTTTCGGTTTGGTTATTAATTATTGATTCCAATTTTTGTTTTTAAGGATAACCGTATGGTAAAAAATGTCCAATTCAATATTCTGTTTCATATCAAATAAAGGTTAATTGATAATCTTTCATTGACAATTCACAATTAACCATTATCAATTAATTACAATTCTTTTAAAGTTACCACACAGCAGGTATTATTATGAAACTCATGTTTACCCCTCTTTGACTTTCCAAATTCTCCATAACAAAAGAATCCGATGAATGGCGCATTCCATACCTGCTGCACTCTTTCTATTTCTTCACCTGTCATTACGCCAAATGATAAATACCGGCTGATACAGGAAAACATGATGACGGCATCAGCTTCCTGTTGTTTTTCATTTTTTAAATCAGCACATTCATTCACCACTGTATCTATTACATCAAAATCGGGAGGTAATGAAAAGCGAACTTTTGCACCTTGCGGCACATTTCCTGCGCATATCAGGGACCTGTCTTCTATGTTTCCCAGCATGGCAGTACGCATCACCGGTGGTGCATCTTCTCTTTCTAACTGCAAAGGGTAATAAGCTCCGAGATTTACTACCATATTATTTGCTGTACTTTCCTCATCCAATGTAAGCCCAAGATATTTGATGACAAGATCCAATGCCGGTTGACCATCTATGGTGTAAACAATATTACCGCTGCTCTTCGTAATGGTTTTGGTAATGCCGATTGGTTTCCATCCGCATGTGGCAATACCTTCTACATGAATTTTTTCTTCATCAAGGATTATAGCCACTAATGCAGTTGTACTCCTTTGATTGTATGTAAAAACATACGGCTCTCTCAATTGAAGGTCGTCTCCTGCCATACCGCCGAAAATCGTTGCTTCACTTCCAACACCTTCTTCAATGCCTTTGATGATTTCTTCGCCATCTGTTTGCAGCCAGCCGGAAGCAATGATAAATGCCGGATGAGAAAATGATTTCTTTCCTTCCTCTCCTAACTGCCTGGCAATTTCATGCGTGGAATTTTCTCCTTTATCAAAGAATACCACTTTGAAAAATTCCGGGTTCATGTCCAGCAGCATGATGGCGATACTTCCTTCCCGGATTTCACTGCTGATAAATTCGCCTGAAGTAGTGGTGCCGAATATCCGGATTCCTTCTCTGTGAAGAATAGAAGCAATTGCATCCATATCTTGTTTTATGGATAAAAAAACAATGGCAAGGGTGGGAATGAAATTTTCATTCCTGAATTCCTGCAATGCTGATTCTATTTCAGCAGGTGAAGTGGCTTTGATTGTTTTTGCTTTCATTAATTGTGAATTGAAAATTGTGAATGGTGAATTATTTAACTATACAATCTCATGTTTTACTTTCACAATAGAAGCTTTTCTATATAATATTTTCCACATCACCTATCAGCACCGTTACTCCACCCGTTGCAAAATTGGCAAGGTCGGCTACTGCTGCCTGCCCTTCCGGCGAAGCCATGGTTTGCTGCATGGTGGCTGCATCAGCGAAATATAAATCAGCCATACGATAGTAGGCAGGCTTTCCACCTGTGGGATCCGAAGCAAATTTTGTAAATACCATTCTATCTACTGCTTTCATTCTTTTGGCAATTAATAAATGTGTTTCATAATAATACTTTTCGAATGCTGCGGCGTCCACCGGATGACCGTAGAGCAATGTTGCCTTAATCATAATTGTTAATTGTGAATGGTTAATGGATAATTCTTAATGGTGAATGGATAATTGAAAATTTCGATGTTTCATTTTTTTAAATCAAATTTTATTTTCTTCGGTAATCTCTTTGAACTTTAGATTGTATTTGTTAGAATAGGTCGTTATCTTTCATTCACAATTCACAATTAACCATTCAACATTATTTCATTTTTCCTTCATCGCCACTACACAGGTTGTCAGGTTATGCATTTCCAAATTACCACCTGTTGCCCTTCCTAATTCTGCATTGCTAAACATTCCTGCCATAGGTACATTCCAAACATTTTTTACTCCTTCCAGTTCCTGTGTCATTAAAGGGCCAAGCGACAGTATCCTTCCGGCACAACTGAATACCACCAGCGCATCTGCTTCCGGCATTTCAGTGGCCTTTAAATTTTTTACGCCATTAACTACTTTTTCCATCACATCCCAATCGGGTGGCAAGGAGAATCTCACCTTTGCACCTTGCGGTACAGAGCCGCTGGTGTAAAAGGAACGGTCGTTCCAATCTACCACAAGCCCCGGCCGCATAATAGGGTCGCCTTTTTCTCTTTGCAACTGCAGTGGAAAATTAGCGGCTATTTCAATAAGGAGATTTCCATTGTCGGGACTAACATTTTCAATGCCTCCATATTTTGCAGTAATGTCGAGCACAGGGATATTATCTACGGTAAAAACATGATTGCCTTCGCTTTTGGTTACAATTTTTTCAGTGCCAACGGGTTTCCATCCGCAAGTAGCGATACCTTTTATTTCCACTTTTGTTTCATCCAGCGCAATACAAACCATAGCATTCCCACTTTCCTTTCCGTTAGTAAATACAAATGTTTCTGAAAAAGAATAATCATCACCTGCAGCTCCTCCATAAGCATTTACCTGCATGCCGGCTATATCTTCAATACCATGTAAAATTTCTTCGCCATCAGCTCCTGCATGGCTGGTGCCGATTAAAAATGCAGGATTGGAAAATTTTTCTTTGGCTCTTTGTGCAATAGCACTTGAAATTTCACGGTAATTCTTATCAGGATATTCTTCAAAATAAATTTGAAAATATTCTTTGTTCATATCGAGCAACAAAATGGCTGCTGAGCCTTTCTCTGTTTCTTCATCTATGAATTCGCCATTGGTGGTGCAGCCGAATATAGCGATACCAGAGGCATCCAGTAATTCACTGATGGCTTTTCTGTCCTGCGCTTTTGAAATAAAGCAGATGGCAAGGGTAGGTTTGAAACCGTCACCCATGCTTTGTTGCAATGCTGCTTTAATTTCTTCTGTTGATTTTCCTTTGATTGATTTTGCGGTCATATAATTGTTAATTGTGAATGGTTAATGGTGAATTATTTTTGAATCATTTTTTTCGATGTTTTGAAATATTGATTTATTTAATTATTAATGGTGAATGGCTAATTGTTAATTGCTTTATTTCGTTTGGCAGTCTTGAGTATTGATGTTAATAGTTTTCTTATTTCTGTGATATCCTGAAATATTGATTCATACTGGTTCTTGTCAATATAGCCAGACTGATATAAAAGTTCTATCCAATATTCTGTTTCATTAGCTTCCTTTTGGGCTATTGCTAATTTATGAATGAAATCCGGCTTGCTTTCCGCCTGTTCTGATTCACGAACCATAGCACCAATAGATGTTCCGCATCGTAACAATTGTTTACTCAGAACAAATTCTTTCTTTTCAATTTGCAGAAATTGGTACAGTTTGATAACCCGCAACGCAAAAGCAAAACTTTTTGTCTTAATGATATTCTCTTTTATAATTATCAATTAACCATTAACCATTCACTCCGCCCCGGCGGACACAATTAACCATTCACAATTCTTTCAACGCCACCCAACTCACTGTTGTGCCGTGAAATTCCGGCCGGGTATCATCCAATTTCCCATATTCTCCCAATGAAAAAAATCCGACCATCGGTTTATTCCAGGTTGCCGCCAATCCCTCTATTTCTGTACTTACCATTGGTCCCAATGAAGACAGCCTTCCCACGCAGGAAAAGATCAGCATGGCATCCGATTCGGGTAATTCATTTTCTTTAATGGCTCTTGTGCTTTCAATGACTGTATCTATCACTTCCAAATCCGGAGGCAGTGAGAAGCGAAATATCGAACCTTCTTCTACCGGGGCGCCCAGCATTACGGCATTATTTTCCCGGTTCCATACTATAATCGGATTCATAATTGGTTTTCCTGATTCCCTTTGAAACTGTAATGGAAAACTATCCAATCCATCTGATTTATCACCTCTCAGCATCTCTGTTCCCAGGTATTTTTTTATTACCTGCATGGCAGGTTCATCGTCAATTGTAAATACCCAATTCCCCTCGCTCTTAGTGATCTTTTTTTCTGTTCCGAAAGGTTTCCATCCTGATACTGCCATTCCCTTCACTTCAATTTTATCTTCATCCAGGATCAATGATATTATCCCGGAATCCGTTTTTGATTGATTGGTAAATACAGCGCCTGTAAAGGTTACCATACTTCCTGCCATACCACCGATAACCGTTACGCCGGTTCCTGCTTTGTCTAATATGCCTTTGATAACCTTTTCTCCGGGAGTTTTTATATCAGCAGTGGAAATGATAAAAGCAGGATGATTAAAACTTTGTTTACCGGCCTCACCTACGGCACAGGCTGCATCATACACAGAGGTTGAATTAAAATCTTTTAAGACGATTTTGAAATAATTGGGATTCATATCAAGCAATAAAGCAACAATACCTGTGGGTTCTATTCCTTCTTCATTAAATTTTTCTGATGTGCTGGCGCCAAAAATGAAAATTCCTTCTGCCTCCATTATTGAACTAGCTTCGTCAATATCTTTTATTTCACTTAAGAATACAAAAGCCAGAGTGGGCTTGAAGCCCCGTCCGACCGGATCATCCGGGCGGGTACTTGCAAGGCTTTGTTGTAATGCAGATTTAATTTCTGCTGCTGAATTTCCTTTGATTGATTTTGCCTGCATATTTGTTTGTTTACTTTACCAATCAGAATTGTTTCATAAAATCATAATTATCGAAGAAATCTCTTCTTGAAGCAATTTTCCCACTTTGCAAACGGGCCAGTTTCACGCTTTGCTTACTTCCCGACTTCGTGTCTTCCTGACCTGTACTTACTCTATTGCAAGCGGTTTATCCCTTCAATTTGTCTATATGGATTTTTGAAAAAATCATTTACTGTGTTATTAAAAATGTCTTTATATACTACCGGCGTAGAGTGGCCACTGTTTGGCAATATCCACAAATAAGATCTTGGAATGGATTCAGCAATAAGCATGGTATGCCGTGGACGAATTACATCATGATCGCCGCCAATTACCAACGTGGGGCATTGAATCGTTTGTAATTGACTTACGCTGATATGCGGCGCATAGGATAATAAATGAAGTAGTTTCCGTTGAGTATTTACTTCCGGCGTTATCGGTAATTTGTCAACAGAATCACAAAGCGATTTCGACCAGGCACAAATCCACGGATCTACAGCCGAAGTATCGGGTTGAAGATTAGCACCCGTTACGGCTAATTTTTTTACCTTATCGGGATGGCGGATTGCCAACAATAAACCATTGATACCGCCATCACTCCAACCGATTACATAACATGAATCCAAATGAAGATGACCGAGTAATGCATTGAGATCATCTGCCATCATTTCATAACTCAATGAGTCGCCGTTGTCAGTTGATTTTCCCTGCGCTCTGCTATCGGCAACAATTACTTTATACTTTTTTGAAAAAAAAGGAATTTGATTGGCCATGGATAAAATTGAACCACCATTGCCATGAATTAGCAGTAAGGGTGCACCTTCACCATAAGTTTCATAATACATTTTGAAGCCGCGGCTGTTGAAGTATGCTCCCGCCCTTTGATTATTTCCATACTCAATTTTATGCCCGTTATCATTGGATATCTGGGCTTTTGTACTTGTTGCAAAAACAATTACAGCAATGCTGAATAGTAATTTTTTCATGTTGAATTTTTCGTTTGTTTTTTATCAAGAAATGGAACCACTTTATCTATTAATGAAATCCACCCATTTTTTTTACCTGGCTAAAACCATTCGTGGATGGAGTTTCCATTGCCACGGGCTTAAGTCCGTGGCAATGGAAATGAATCTCAATGCCACTATACTTTAACCCAGGTTTACTAATCAATGTTCCACTCAATTCAAGTATGATTTTATTTTATTTAAAAACTCCCACCAGATTTCAGCCCATTCATCATCCATCAATTATAATTCATCCGCCGCGGCGGACACAACTCTTTCAATGCCACCCAACTACAGGTCGTAGAATGAAACTCATGTTTGCCATTCACCGCCCTTCCAAATTCTCCATAGGTATAAAAGCCCGCCATCGGCGCGTTCCATATTTCAGCCAACTGTTCATTTTCCTGTTGCGCCATTGGCCCCAGTGCGTTTAACCTGCTGGCGCATGAAAAGATCAGGACAGCTTCAGCATCGGCAACACTTTGCTCCTTTATTTCCTTTGCTTTGCCCACCACAGTTTCTACTATATCAAAGTCGGGCGGTGTGGAGAACCTGAACTTTGCACCCTCTTCCACTTCTGATTCCAGCATCAATGCATTCTTCTCTTTGTCATAACCCAATGGATTGCACATCATCGGCTCTCTTCCCGGCCGTTCTACCTGGAATGGATAATAAAGTCCTACGGCATTAAAAAATGTTTGCCGGTCATTCGCTTTTGAAATGTCCTCTCCTAAATACTTCAGGTACATATCGAGAGCCGGCTGCCCATCTATTTCATAGAGTAAATTTTTATTGCATTTAGTGATCCTTCTCATCACGCCTACAGGTTTCCATCCTGACAGAGCTATGCCATGCAAAGCAATTTTATCTTCATCCAATACGAGTGCGACAATACCCAGGTCTGTTGATTGATCGTTTGTAAAAACATAAGTTCCCGTAAATGTCATGTCATCGCCGGCCATGCCGCCAAACATGGTTACCTGGGAACCGATTACTTTTTCAATTTGGCGAATCAGCGATTCTCCATCCAGCATTTCTCCGTCCTCATTTAAAGAAGTGCTGCAAATAAGCAAAGCCGGGTGGGTGAATTTTTGCAGAGCTTGCTGTGCTAAATGTGTAGCCGCATCCGTCAATGTTCTGTCTCCAATATCTTCAAACAAAATGCAATAGTTTGATTTGTCTATCTCTAAAAGTAATATGGCAATGCCGCCACTACTTTGAGCCTGCTCTGTGAATTCGGTACTTGAGGTAGCGCCTATGCAATCAATGTTGTACTCGCACAGTATTTTGCAAACCGCCTGCCTGTCCTGCCTGATAGAAATAAAAACATAAGCAAGTGTGGGCTGAAATCCTGCACTCAGTGATTCCCTGAGACTCGACTGAATCTCTTCCGGAGAATCTCCCCGGATTGATTTTGCTTTCATAAAGATGTTACTTTAGAACTGTACGAAACAAAGGCTGGCGTTGGTTGGTGTGTTTCATTTAATCATGAAAAAAATTAGCCGATTACTAATTTTTAATTCCTGTGATTCTTCATGTAGTCATTGTGATCTATTATTAAAGTTACAGGGTGCTTTTTATTTTAACTGAAATATATTCAGTGCAATATTCGGTCTGCCACAGGCATGAAGTAATGAACTTCCCGGCAGATATCACTCCCTCGCAGGACGAATAGCAGATACTTTTGTGTGAACAGGGAATATTTTTATCAGAGTAGGTTCCTGCCTCAATATCGCAAAGGATATTGATGTGAAATAAAGGAATGAACCGCATAAGCGGGAATCAATGGAGAAAAGTCGAATGATACAACTTTCCGGCCTGATCCCTGGTGCCGACCGGTAAGAGAAAAGCCGTCGGTACTGCAAGTCAGGTGGCGGAGACATTAGCGACAAAGTCTCCATGTAACCTAAAAACAACTGTTGAGGTAGTTAAAAAAGTAGTCAATATAAAATCGCTACAGTAACTT
>JBDHYH010000006.1:0-65374 GCA_039811325.1 Chitinophagaceae bacterium
GAAACCGGCACTCCTATTGGCATTGAAGGCAGGCAACGGGGATTCAGCAAGCAGAAAGATCAGTACATGATCGCAGAAGTCGGACTTTCGTTCAATATTCTCAATTACAAGTGCCCAACCTCGAAGTAGTCTTCGTTGGTCATTGGTATCATTCCCGTAATTAAGAAATAATTTTTTCGGAAATTTTCTCATCATTCCTGCTGACGTGATATTGTCTTAGCACAATACTTTATTATGAAGCATGGCTTCGACAAGTGATGTGAAGCAATATTTCCTTTAATTCTATCCATTCTCCAATTCTATTTTCGTTTTTCAAAACTCTGATCATGATTATCAGTGTAATTTAGCCGGAAAAAAATAATGAAAGCTGTTCGTTTTGTAGGTGTCAATAAACCATTGGAACTACAGGAGATTCCCATCCCTGAAATCGGAACTCGTGATATATTGGTCAGAGTAAAAGCTGCCGGCATTTGCCATTCAGATGCACATTATCGGGCAGGAATTTCGCCTGTGAGCTATACTCCTCTTTCCCTGGGCCATGAGGTAGCCGGATTAGTAGAAAAAATTGGCAGGGACGTAACCAATGTAAAGCCCGGAGACAGGGTTTGCCTTCACTACCTCATCACCTGCGGCGATTGTTATTACTGTGTCTCGGGAAATGAACAGTTTTGTGCAAAAGGAAAAATGATCGGGCATCATGCAGATGGTGGATATGCAGAGTTCATTTCCATACCGGCAAGAAATGCGATTCATCTGCCGGATGATATTCCTTTTTCACAAGGTGCTACATTGATGTGTGCATCTGCTACCGCACTCCATGCATTGATGAAAAGCAGGATTAAGGCAGGAGATAAGGCTGCTATCTTTGGTGCAGGCGGATTGGGGCAGTCTGCAGTGCAACTTGCATTAGCATTTGGAGCTTCTAAAGTTTTTGCGATTGACATCAATGAAGATAAATTGAAACTTGCAGCATCTTATGGAGCTAATCCTGTGAATGCAAAAAATGAAGATCCCGTAGCAGTTATCAAAAAAGATACTGGAGGGAAAGGTGTCGATGTTGCTATAGAAATGATAGGTTTACAACTGACACAAAAGCAGGCACTGCAGAGTGCAGGAGTGATGGGCAGAGTGGTGCTGGTGGGACTTTGCAGTAAACCTATCGAAGTAAATACCTATTCTGAAATACTGGGTAATGAAGTGGAATTGATAGGTTCCAATGACCACTGCCTGCATGAACTGCCATTGCTTATTGATATTGTAGAAAGGAAGAAGCTGGATGTTTCAAAGGTCGTCACGCGTACTATTCCTTTAGAGGCCGATGCCATCAATGAGGTTTTGGATGACCTGGAGAAATTTGGCAGTAATGTACGGACAGTGATTGTTCCGTAACACGGGTTTTCTTTCAAAAAATTCAGGTAATGCGTATGGGGAATGCCTCATGAAAACCAGGTATTAAGTTTGTTTTTCAGAAAAAATGTGTCCAATTCCAAAAACTTTTCTCTCAGCAGGCTAATGGAAAATGCGGCTGCTGATGCAGCGAATACAGAATAGTCTAATGGTTTTTTGATACCGAGGGAAAATGTCATTGCCAATGCAAACAAGAGCAGCAGCCACCCGCTTGATTTTGCTGCAAGCGAGGTCTTAAACCCGATGATAAGACAAATTCCAAGGACTATTTCCAGAATTGTAGATGTCCAGCCAAGGACAGGTATAATTTCCGGCGGCATCAGAGGTACAAGCGATTGCGTATAATTGAGAAAATTCTCCCAATTTCCCCATGCCGATACACGGGCATTCCATAATCCAAATCTGTCTGCCACGGCAGACAAAAACCCTGCACCTACAGATAATCGCAGAAACAGCTTGATTAATTTTTCTTTCATGAGAAAACCACGGTTTAGAATAGTTTAGTGTGTTAAAGGTAATCTTACTTGAAAGGATTGAACTCTTAAGTCTAATTCCTGGATAGTTTTACGTGAAGCCACTTAAGCCGGGTATCAATAACACAGCCTAATTTTCCAGGATTATCTTAGAATAAGTACCCAGTTACTTATTTTTCTTGCCAAGAAACAATACTTTTGCTGCATGACAAATTTTGACCTCATGGAGTACAATACTACAAGAGACCATTTGATCATTCGCGAATATGGACGTCATATTCAGAAAATGGTTGATTATATCCTTACGATTGAAGACCGTGAAAAACGCACCCACAATGCCCATACTGTTGTAGAGTTGATGGGCTTTTTGAACCCTTCTCTGAAAGTTGTAGAAGATTACAAACACAAACTCTGGGACCACCTCTATTATATCAGCGACTTTAAATTGGATGTGGACAGTCCTTATCCCAAGCCGGACAAAGAGTCTTACGAAGAGAAGCCGGATCCGGTGCCGTATCCCAGCCAACACCCGAAATACAATCACCTTGGTAAGAACCTGGAATCATTGATTGAGAAGGCGATGAAGGAAGAAGATGAAGAGAAAAAACAGGGATTGGCTAATGCAATTGCCTATTATATGAAACTAACATATAGTACCTGGCACAAAGAATTGGTACATGACGACAGCATACAATCTGAATTAAGTGCTATTACCAATGGAGAATTAGAATTTGATACCAGGCCTTTCATCAAACACAGAAATACACCTCACCGTGAAGAATTTGTAAGCAATATCGGCAAGAATCGTAATAAGAATTATTCCAGGAACGGAAGGAATAACAATGGCCGCAACCGGAAGTTTGGAAAGAAAAAGTATTAATAGATCACTCAAATAAAAAGAATACCCTGGTACATACCGGGGTTTTTATTATTTAAATAAAAGGGTATGGGAAGTTTTGTGGTAACCGGGGGAAAGCAACTGAAAGGTGAGATCACTCCGCAGGGAGCGAAGAATGAAGCGTTGCAGGTGATCTCTGCTGTATTGCTCACTGACGGAGAAGTTACAATCCGAAATATCCCTGACATTGTAGATGTTAACCTGCAGATTGAGTTGTTGGGCGACATGGGTGTTTCTGTACACAGGCATGATGCACACACTTGCACATTCAGGGCAGCTTCTGTAGATATCGGTTTTCTTTCCTCTGCTGCTTACCGCCAGAAGACGGGAAAACTTAGAGGGAGCGTTATGCTGGCGGGCCCATTGCTGGCTCGTTTCAGGAAAGCGTTTATGCCCAAACCCGGCGGCGATAAAATCGGAAGGCGCAGGCTTGATACACATATTGTCGGGTTCAAGAAACTGGGGGCAGATTTCGTTTTTGATAATGATGAATCCTTTTTTCATCTCGAAACTAACGGACTGAAAGCTGCGTCCATGACCTTGGATGAACCAAGTGTAACAGGCACTGCCAATATCATTATGGCTGCCGTACTTGCCGAAGGAACTACTACTATTTACAATGCAGCATGCGAACCATACATCCAGCAACTTTGCCGGATGCTCAATAGAATGGGTGCACAGATTGGTGGAATAGGAAGCAATATGCTAACCATCAAAGGGGTATCAGCATTATCAGGGACAGAACATTCGATTCTGCCGGATATGATAGAAGTAGGATCTTTTATAGGGTTGGCTGCGATGACCCAAAGTGAGATCACAATTAAAAATGCCGGGATTCAGCACCTCGGAATCATTCCTGATACCTTCTCAAGGCTGGGTATCAAAATGGAATTCAGAGGCGATGATATTTTTATTCCTTCACAGGAATTGTATGAGATTGAAACTTTCATGGATAGTTCCATGCTCACTATTAGTGATCATCCGTGGCCGGGGCTCACACCGGATTTGTTGAGCGTGATTCTGGTAGTAGCGACACAGGCAAGAGGAAGTTTGTTGGTGCATCAAAAAATGTTTGAAAGCAGGTTGTTCTTTGTTGATAAGGTGATAGAAATGGGGGGCAGAATTGTGTTGTGCGATCCGCACCGTGCAGTGGTAGTAGGCCTGGAACGCAGGCTTCCCTTACGTGGTATCACTATGACGAGTCCTGATATTCGTGCAGGTGTTGCGCTACTTATTGCGGCATTGAGTGCGGAAGGCAAGAGTACAATCCAGAATATTGAACAGATAGATCGCGGTTATCAATATATCGAGCAACGATTGAAAAAATTAGGTGCAGACATCAACAGGATATAAAGCAACAGAATGGAAACGATGCAAAAAGATTACAAGAAGATCATCATGGTTACAGCGCCATCGGGTTCAGGTAAGACTTCTATTGTCAGGCACTTGATGAAGATGTATTCCGAATTGGCGTTTTCAGTTTCTGCAACTACCCGTCAACCCAGAGCAAGAGAAAAGGATGGTGTTGATTATTATTTTCTCAATGAAGAAACTTTTAAGGAAAAAATCAAGAACAAAGAATTCCTGGAATGGGAGATGGTGTATGAAGGGAAATATTATGGCACATTGAAATCTGAAATGAGCAGGTTGTGGGCTATGGGAAAAGTACCGGTTTTAGACCTCGATGTGCATGGAGCCATTCATGTACAAAAGCAATACCCGGTCAATACGATTGCTTTATTTATCAAACCTCCTTCCATCGAAGCATTGCGTGAACGCCTGATCAGCCGCGGCTCAGAGACTCCTGAGAGCCTGCAGGCCCGGATAGGAAAGTCATCTTATGAAATGACATTTCAAAATAATTTTGAACATATCATCGTCAATCAAGACTTTGACCAGGCATGCCGTGAAGCAGATGAAATCGTTGGAAAATTTCTGAATACTTGAACCTTACAGGCAAAATGATACATTTGCTTTATGGAGCTTAACTATCTCATAGCAATACTTGGTTTTTTATTATTGCTTATTGGTTTCCTGAGCGGAATAGATGCAGCTTTTTTTTCTGCCAGTCGGCTGGCTATTGAATTAAAGAAAAAACAAGCAAAGTACAGCGGCCGGGTGTGGCATGATTATTTCGAAAACACTCCGAAATTTATAGCCACCAGCATCCTTGTCTATAATATATGCCTGATATTATTTTGCTATTTATGGTGGATATTGCTGGGCACAGTATGGGACTACTGGGGTATTGAGAACATTTACCTGAGGCTTGCTGCAGCGGCAGTAGCCGGCTGTTTTTCCTTATTGACTATTGAACTTTTGATGAGGACTTTTTTTCACGCAAAGCCCAATGCCATACTCGGAAGTGGATTTGTAAGTTTCCTGACCAACAGCCTTTTCTCCCTATTTTCATGGATAGCGATGTACCTGACGAAAGCGTCTGAATGGATTCTAAAGTATATTCTTAATGTAAAATTGAATCACAAGATAGAAGCATTCTCCAGGATTGATGTGGACTTGTTCGCTCAACAATTAAAAGGAAACGAGCAGGGCGATAAACTGGACAAGAATAATGAGATCTTTGAAAATATTATTTCGCTGTCAGATACTAAAGTCAAAGCTTGCCTGATTCCGCGCAAAGAAATCGTGGGCGTGGAAATCAACACCTCAATGGAAGAACTGTCAACCATTTTTGGTGAAACCAAACTGAGCAAACTCATCGTATATAATGGCACCATAGACAACATCGAAGGTTATGTGCATCAATTGGACCTTTTTAAGAAACCGCAGAGTATCAGGTCTATTCTGTTGCCCATCCCCGTGATTCCTGACAGCATGAATGCAACAGACCTGTTGAATAAATTTTCAAAAGAGAGAAAGAGCATTGCCTGGGTGATCGATGAATTTGGCGGCACAGCCGGCATTATCACGATGGAAGACCTGCTCGAAGAAATATTTGGCGACATCTATGATGAGTTTGACGTAACGGAAGATTTTGTCGAAAAACAAATCGGCCCCAATGAATTCCTCTTCAGCGGCAGATTGAGCATACATACAATAGCAGAAAAATACCAGCTGCATTTTAAAAGAGATGCAGAAAGTGAAACCCTGAGTGGATACATTATCAACCAGAGCGGTACCATTCCCAAACAAAAGGACAGAATTATCATTGACGATTACCAGTTTGATATTGTCAGCGTGGCCAAGACGCGCATTGAAGCAGTGAGGTTGAAGGTGCTGCGGTAGGGAGGTATGCGATTGCATCCGGTATTTATAATTTGGGTGGGTATTCCAGTATGGTTACTTATGGTGGATATTGCAAAGCGATACTTAGCTGCAATGATTGAATTGATTATTTGTCTGGTAACTATTGATCCTTTTATTTAGTTCTACCTTTACACCCTATTTGGTTGGTGGTATTTATTAATTTTTATTTTTGGTTAATTCATAAGGAGAATTGAACTTTTTTGGATCGTTAGAAATTACAGATATCGCCCTCGCATCAAATCAGTAATTGACAAACCACGTGCATAATGTCTGAGGCTAATACGATTTGGGACAGGATCAAAAGTGATGAAACTGCTGCGTTAGAAGAATTGTACAGAAGATATTTTAAGGATCTGTACAATTATGGATTGCGCATGAGCAAGGACGTTGACCTTGTGGAAGATGCTATTCAGGAAACTTTTCTGAATATATGGAAGTACAGAAATAAGATGTCGACTCCCCAATCGGATAAGGCCTATATCCTTCGTGCCTACAGAAATCAACTCATTCAACTGTTCCGTTCCCGTTCCCGCACTGTTTATAAAGAAGAAGTGATTCGTTTTGACTTTGATGTTTCTATGGAACAAAAGGTCATAGAAGGGGAGAGCACCTCAGCGATCTCCACGAAGATCAATAAGGCACTCGATGAATTGACTCCCCGGCAAAGAGAAATTGTATATTACCGTTTTTTTGAAGGACTTTCTTACGATCATATAGCAGAGATCATGAATATGCAAACAAGAGCTACCTATAAGCTGGCTGCACGCTCTATCATAGCACTTCGCCAGATATTGGGATCAAAATTGTTCGGCGTATTATTTATTTGATCTATTTCAAAAAATGTTTGACGGCTTTGGGGCATTTTCCACTATCTACTTCTCTTTATTAAATAAGGATTAAGAAAATTATGACAGGATTCGATAAATATACTTTGTTTACGGCTGCTCAATTTGCAGCCGATGAACAGTTTATTTCGTGGGTAAAATTTCCGGACAACCAAAATGAAAAATTCTGGGCAGAATTTCTGGTGATTAATCCGGACAAAGAGGGAGAAATAAAAAAGGCCAGGGCCATTCTGCAAGAAATTAAGATCGCCAGGGAAGATCCTTCGCAGGAAAGCGAGCAGAAGATTTGGAATGCGATTCAACAGCAGTTAGACCAAGTGGTAGCAATGCAACCGCGTCGCAGTTATGGAAGAATCATTGCCTATGCCGCTGCTGCTTCGGTAGCCTTGATCTTACTGGTTGGATATTTTTATCAGAATAGGACTTCCCAAAATAAGATTCAGACTCAGCCAATAGCCAAAACCGGGCAGGATGTGGACCCTGGTGGTAACAAAGCAGTTCTTACACTGGCAGACGGAACAAAAATATTGCTGGATTCAGCAAACATTGGTGCTATCTCCAAACAGGGGAATGTTACTGTTACCAAACTGAATGATGGAAAAATAGAATACGATTTTTCAACTTCCTCTACTAATTCAACGGCTTCGAAGGTAACCTATAACACCATTTCAACGCCGCGTGGCGGACAATACCAATTGGTGTTAGCAGATGGAAGCAAAGTTTGGCTGAATGCGGAGTCATCTGTTACTTTTCCCACATCTTTTACCGGCAGTGAAAGAAAAGTTTCTATGAAAGGTGAAGCCTATTTCGAAGTAGCGCATGATGCTTCAAAACCATTTTTAGTTAGTGCAAACAATACTGAGGTGAAGGTATTGGGTACTCATTTTAATATCAATGGGTATGATGGTGAAACGAGAACAACCTTGCTGGAAGGTTCTGTCGCAGTTGAATTGCCTGGCAAAACCAGCAGGATTATTCCAGGGCAACAGGCAGTAACAAGTAATCTTAATAATGCCATTGTAGTTTTAAACGGTGTGGACCTGAACGAGGTGATGGCATGGAAAAATGGTTACTTCTATTTTACACATGCCAGTGTAGAAATGGTGATGAAACAATTGAGCCGGTGGTACGATGTAGATATCATTTACCAGGGCGACCTTCCTGACAGGAAATTTGAAGGAGAAATGCAGAGAAACCTTTCTCTTTCGCAGGTGTTGAATTTGTTGAGTAAGAATAATATTCACTTTAGCATTGTGGGGAAGAAGATCATTGTATCACCATAGTATAAAAAAACAAAACCGGAAATGGTGCGAACATTTCCGGCGGCGTTCAAAATAAAATAAAACTTGCTAGTATCATTCATTTCAAACTAAAAACCAAATCTATGCATTTTTCTTATTACCGGGTTCCGCCGGTATCACGGCAAATCCTTATGTCTATGAAGTTTGTGATAATTTTTATGATTTTGGGATTTCTGAATGTGTCCGCCAAAACGAATGCACAAAAGGTGAACATTTCAGGAAAGAATATCTCTCTTACCAAAGTCTTTAAGGAAATTAAAGAACAAACCGGGTACGTCTTTTTTTATGATGGTGCGCTGATCAGCAAAGCGAGGCCGGTGACCATCGATGTAAAGAATGCTACCGTGCCGGAAGCGTTGGAAGAGGCTTTCAGAGATCAGCCATTGTCATGGACGATGGAAAACAAGACGATTACTATTATCAACAAACCAACCGAGCAACATCCGCTGGAACTAACAGAGCTTTTGCCTTCACCTCCCATCAGGGTCACAGGTATTGTAACCGATGAAGAGGGCAACCCACTCGAAGGTGTAAGTGTTGTAGTAAAAGGGACTACGCACGGAACGAGCACAGGTACAGACGGATCTTATTCAATCGTTGTTGACAATAATAGTTCATTAGTTTTTTCGAGAGTAGGTTACACTAGCGAAACTGTTGCGGTTAAGGGGCACTCACAAATCAACGTGAAATTGTCTATAGACATTACAAAGCAGCAAGAGATCATAGTAGCAAGCACAGGTTATCAAACAATTTCTAAAGAAAGAGCAACAGGTTCGTTTGATGTAATCAATACACAGCAATTAGATAATCCTTCGACTAATATCGGATCACGCCTCATTGGCCAGGCAGCAGGCGTGCAGGCAACAGTGGATGTCAATGGTAATCCAACATTCGAGATTCGTGGGCAAACAAGTCTTTACGCGAATTCCGCACCATTGATTGTGGTTGATGGATTTGCTATACAGGGTGATTTGAATTCTATCAATCCAAACGATGTGGAAAGTGTGACGATATTGAAAGATGCTGCAGCAGCTTCTATCTGGGGGGCAAGATCTGCCAATGGTGTGATTGTGATCACTACCAAGAAGGCAAAAAAAGGAATGCCTTTGAAAGTGGACTTAAATATTTTCAGAAGGGTTGGACAAAAATTTGATCTGGATTATGTAAACCCGCTAGCTTCTTCTTCCCAGACTATTGATTATGAAAAACTGTTATTCAGCAAGAATTGGTCACCACTTGTCAATAATGGCAGTCTTGACAATTTTTTCTTTGCATATTCACCGGCATCTACTGCAATCAATGAATTCAATCTTGGATATATTACAGAAGCAGAGATGAATGCCGAATTAGACAAGCTGAGAGGATTGAATAATAAAAAACAAATATCAGACCTACTTCTTTCTAATCCGGCAAGTACCCAAGTGAACCTGACGCTTTACGGCGGAAGTGAGCGAATGAGTAATATGTTTTCACTATTGTATGAAACCAACCAATCGAATTTTGCAAGAACCTACAACAACAGGTATATGTTGAATTATCGTTCTTCGTCAAAAATATTTAAGTGGCTTGATTATAATCTTAACGGAATGATTCAGTACAATGATATCCACAACAGTGGGGTTTCGTTGGATGATATACAGGGCCTGGCTCCTTATGATATGTTACTAGATAATGATGGCAACTATAATAATATTAACCGATACTATTGGCCCGCAATGGAACGATACGTTCCTATGGACAAATTTCCTTATGCAAATTGGGCTTACAATCCGGTACAGGAAATGAAAAACAGGGATCTTACCACTAAGCAGGTCAATATGAGATTGCAGGGTGGATTGACCTTTCATATCATCAGGGGATTGAGTTTTGATAGTAAGTTGCAATACGAACATATATCCTACGATAACCGGGGATTGTATAATGACCAGACATTTTATGTAAGGCAAGTAGTGAATCAAAGCACTACCTGGGATCCTATTACAAATAAATTGACTCCTAATCTTCCAAAGGGGGGTATCCTTACACAAAGCAGGCAGAATGTAAATGCATACAATTTCAGAAACCAGTTAAATTTCAATCGCGAGTTTGCCGGCAAACATGAGGTTACTTTGGTTGCAGGTTCTGAAATTAATAATATCGTTTCTCAAACAAACGGATATCCAATTACCTACGGATACAATGATGAAACATTGACTGTCGGAAATTTTCCAAATGGCCCGGGTGGAGTAAATCGATTGGTTGATTGGCAGGGTTCTACTCAGAACTTTACTTATACAAATTCATTTTCATACAGGACAGACCGGTACTTCTCTTTGTATGGAAACCTGGCCTATACTTTCAATAAAAAATATACACTTTCAGGAAGTGCCAGAACGGATGCTTCCAACCTGATTACCGACGATCCAAAGTACCGATTCGAACCTTTCTGGAGCGTGGGCGCAGGATGGAATGTTCTGAGAGAGGATTTCATGAAGGGCATCAACTGGCTGGATAACCTTCGTATTCGTTTGACTTATGGGTACAATGGCAATGTAGATAAATCCACTGCATTCCGCCCACTCATTGCTATGGGGTCCAGCCCTAATGTTTATACCGGAGATATCACAGCAACTATTTCAAGCTATGGCAACCCAACCCTTCGTTGGGAGCGGACAGGAACCTGGGATTTGGGAATTGACTTCGGGCTTTTAGATCAGAAATTGTTTGGTAAACTTGATGTTTACAATAAGCAGGGTAAAGACTTGATTGCAACCATTTCGATACCGTCGGCAAATGGCACTACATCTCAAAAATTGAATAATGCTGAGATGGTCAATAAAGGTATTGAACTGACACTTGGCACGACACTAGGCTTGAAAGGAAATGATATTGTATGGCGCGGTAGTATGAATTTTTCATACAACAGGAACAGGATTACCAAATTGTTTGTAGCTAGTTATGCATCCTGGGATCTGATGGATGGCGGCACTACATCGTATGTAGTGGGTAAAGATGCCAATACACTCTGGGCGTTTCAATATGCAGGCATCAGGGAAGATGACAAGGAACCCACTGTAAAAGGAGCGGGTAAGGATGTCTATGATTTTTCGACATGGACACCAGGTGATGCACGTGAATACATGCCGGATATGGGTACCAGGGTTGCTCCTTATGGATTTGGATTTACCAGCCAGTTCAAGATTTATGATTTTGACTTCTCCTTTATCATAACAGGCAAATTCGGCCACGTGTTTAAAAGGATGTCATTTAATTATCCTCCACTGTGGACAGGCCGTGTATTACCAAACAGTGCGCTTTCAGAAGTGATGAATGGTGATCCAAATAAAATTGTTCCTCTTCCTCTTAATCAGGATGAAGGCAGGTTTTATTTTTGGGATCGCTTTTATCCTTACATGAGTTATCTTGTAGAAAGTGCCTCTCATTTGAGGATGCAGGAAGTTAATCTTACTTATAATATCCCGCATAATTTGTTGGAAAAACTTCGTCTGAAAGGCGATTTCAGAATCTATGCACAGGGTAATAATTTATTTACCATTCTTGCAAACAAGTACGGTGAAGACCCTGAGTATCCTAAAGGATTTATGAAACCCATGCCTCAATACACATTTGGAGCAAGATTCAACTTTTAAATTTAATTGACCATGTTTAACATATTCAAAAAAAATATTCCTAATATTTTCAGCCTATCATTGGTAGCAACGCTTGTAGTTACTTTGCAATCGTGTCAGAAATTTCTTGATGAGAAGCCTTCAAAAACAACTTCACTGGTGGTTACGACTACTCAACAGTTGAATGCGTTGCTGAATAATTATTCAACATTCTATTCTGAAAGTAATTTGACAGCAATGCTTAGCACAGATGACTATGGGCTTGCTCTCGATCTTTATAATGCTGGACCAAACCTTTTTCCGGTACCGCTTGCCCAATATGCCTTTTGGGAAAATAGTAATATCTCTGATGAAAGGTACAATGGTACTTTTTGGAGCGGAGAGTATAAAAAAATATTCACTGCCAATATGGTATTGGCCAATGTGGACCAAGTTTCCGGTCCGGCAACAGATAAAGATATATTGAAGGCTGATGCACATTTTATCAGGGCATACAGTTATTTTGAATTAGCCAATACCTATTGCCTTCCCTATACGGATGCGAATAAAAACGCCCCGGGGCTACCTCTGAAAAAATCGGTGAGTTTTGAAGAGTCAGTTAAGCGTGTACCACTTTCTGAAGTTTATGATTTGATAGAGGCAGATCTGGCGGAGGCATTAAAAATTAATGTTTCGCTGGTACAGAACGGTGTCAACCGGAATTGGAGAGCCAATTCTGCTGCAGTGAATGGTTTTGCTGCAAGATATTACCTGCAAAGAAACAACTACACAGAGGCACTCAAATATGCAAATGCAGCCCTGGATAAATACAATGTGCTGGTAGATTACAATTCACAAATGTATTATGGCAGGGACAGGTCTGTAACGGTGGATGCGGGAACCCCCCAGCAGCAAACTGTTACTTTAAAGTATCCTTATACCCATGATAACCAGGTAGCTGTTACTGACATGATTGGATGGAAAGAATTCCTATACTTCAGAATGCTGAACTTCGGTTATTGGTGGTATGTGCCAAGCCTTGAATTACTCAACCTGTATGATAAGGATAATGACCTGAGATACCAGTACCACATTGTAGAAAATTATTCCTACGATCGTGGTATGGTGAAGCCTTCGTATAGCTATCCTGGTTATATCTTCTTTTTCAAAGACAGGGTGCCAAGCGGGCCTACTACAGCAGAAATGTACCTGATCAAGGCAGAGTGTCTTGCACGTACCGGTGATGTACCCGGTGCTATGTCAGCCTTGAATATGCTTCGTGTCAAGAGGATGAAAACAGGAACTCCGGCACTTACTGCTGAATCAAAAGATATTGCTATCAAAATAATCCTGGAGGAAAGAAGAAGAGAGATGCCTTTCACCATGCGCTGGTTCGACCTACGAAGGATCAATAATAATGATGACCCTAATGATGATGTAGTGCTTACTAAAACTTTCTATCCATTTACTGCTTCAAGTGTACAGGCAGATCAGGCTCCAATTACCTATACGCTGGATAAGAATTCGAAGAGATATGCAACTCCGTTGCCTCGTACCGAAATCATCAGTAGCCAGGGTGTAATTGAACAAAATAGTTATTAGCTACCTAATATAATATTCTTTTGTAACCGAAGGGGTGGAAGCTATTTGAAATCCATCCCTTGTACCAAAAGTAGTTTGAGATTTTGGTATGAATACTTGTCGAGGTAAGTTTTTCGCTGAGTATGGAACGATTGAATTTTTACTTAAAACTGAATTTGTCATGAATATCAATTTCAAATTTGGCTTTGGCCATTGGAAAAAAAATGCAATCCAGGCGATACTTTTTCTATACCTGGGTGGAACCGCTTTTGGGCAAAGCCCTTTTACTTATACTATACAAGGTCAGATAATAGGAATGAAAAATGATACCCTTTTTCTGAATGTTTTACCTTACAATCAAAAGCAAGAGACAATAGTTATTCCTGCGAAAAATGATCATTTTTATTTTAAAGGTACGGCGTCTATCCCCTCCATTGTGTGGGCTCAGACAACAGCCGGAAGAGGAAGTAATGGAAATTTCACTTTCTTTATCGAAAAGGGAGACATTGCAATCAACGGAAATAATCAAGACCTGACCCGTACAATTGTAAATGGAACCGCAGCCAATGATGAATACTCTTATGCACTGAGTAGAATGAATGGTTATTATGATCAAAGAAGTGTTCTCTTTGAAAAGGTAAAATCAATCTCCGAAAAAACCTCTGCGGAATATCAAGGGGCAATGACCGATATTGCAAAACTTAACGATTCTGTAGCGCTATTTGAAGATGATTTCGTGAAGAATCATCCTAACTCCCTTGCCAGTGGAATGCTGCTAATGCTAATCGCAGATAAGATTCCCGTGACACGCTTAGAAAAGTATTACAACAACCTTGGGGATAATGTGAAACAGTTGGCGATTCTTTCTAAAATGCCAACAAAAATTGAAGGAAGAAAAAGAAGTGTGATTGGTGCACCTGCTCCTGACTTTACTATGAATGATGTCAATGGGAAACCAGTTACTCTATCTGATTATAAGGGCAAATATGTTTTGTTGGATTTTTGGGCAAGTTGGTGTGTTCCTTGTCGGCAAGACAACCCTTATGTAAGAGCTGCTTATGAAAAGTACAAGGATAAGAATTTTACAATCATCAGTGTTTCTGTTGACGAAAATGGCAAGAGTTGGAAACAAGCTATTGCAAAAGATCAATTGACATGGGAGCAAATTTCTGATTTAAAATCACCTAATAAAGTAGCGGAACTATACGGAGTACAGCCTATACCAGATAATTTTCTGATTGATCCGCAGGGCAAAATAATAGAAAGAGGATTGCATGGGGAAAACCTTCTAAAGCAATTAAGTAAAATTATTAAATAAGTATTAGTGATGAATATAGATAAAGGATGCCTTTAACTATTTGAAGCCTCCAATAAGTAGTTAGTAAATTAGGGATTGGTTTCTTATGGTCAAACAGTTGATAATTTATAGTACTAATAAAAATTAAATTAGATGAAAAATTTAAAAACCGCTTTTGCTGTATTAATTTTTGGCTTTCTTTTATGTAATACCATAAGCGTGCAAGCACAGGAACAAGAGGATAATGTAAAAACTATGGATAGTCTGAAAACAGCTATCGAAAAAGATCCCGCTAATCTTGACCTGCATGAAGCCTACCTGAAAGCCTCCGGATTCACAAAATGGGGAGTAAAAGATGATCCTGCATTCATCAATCAATACAAGAAGTGGATGAAGCAGTTCCCAAAAGTAGCGGCCATTCCTTATGCACTCGGCCATGCTTATGCCGGCAAAGAAAGCCCTAAGGCAAAACCTTATTTGCTGAAAGCAATACAACTGGACCCGAAAATGGATGTGGCATATTTTGACCTTTGGATCGATGCAGAACGTTGGGGAGAGTTTGCCAAAGGTGCTGAATATATAGGGAAGGCTTCAGAGATAAAACCTGATGATCCTAACTATGCCTTTTATTATGCGAATACATTTGATAACAGTGACCATGAGAAGTATGTGAATCTGAGTTTGGGTGTTGCCCGAAGATTTCCAAAAAGTGAGAGAGGTGCGCAAGCACTCTATTGGTTGGGTGTCAGAAGTAAAAACAATGCTGATAAAGCAAAATATTTTGAAATGTTGAAAGAGAAATTCCCACCATCAAAATTTGGGTGGTCTTCTTCGGGTATGTATAGTTATTACGATCTGTTGTTGAAAGAGTCGCCGGATAAGGCTCAGAGTCTCGCCGAAACCATGTTGGGTATTGCATCTCAACCAAGGGAGAAAAAGACGTGGGAGCAAAATATTGCAACTGCAAAAGGTTTGAGTGAAGTCGATGACCTGATAGCCCAGCAAAAATACAAGGAGGCAATAGACGTTCTGGATAGTATTAAGGTAAGCCGCTACTCATCTGCTAAAGATTTAATATTGGTTCAAAAAGCAAAAGCGCTGAGCGCTTCGGGCAATGTTGAAAAAGCTTACAATGATCTGAAGTTTAGTTATGCACTTTCTCCTGAACCTGAAATTGGCAAAATCCTGAATGAATGCGGCGCCCGGTTAGGTAAGAGCAAAAGTGATATCAATAAAGATGTGTGGTATGTAAGAGATACCATGTCGAAAGCTGCGACACCTTTTACGCTCACTAACTATTTCACAAAGGGAAAGACATCCCTTTCAGATTATAAAGGGAAGGTAGTACTCCTTACTTATTGGTTCCCCGGTTGCGGCCCTTGCAGAGGCGAGTTTCCGCATTTTCAGAATGTAGTGGACAAATTCAAAGGAAAAGATTTTGCTTATGTGGGTATCAATATTGTTTCTGAACAGAATGACTATGTATTGCCATTTATGAAATCAAGCGGATACACTTTTACGCCACTGGAAGATGTTGAAGGAAGAAAGAAAGGAAACCTGGATAATGGCGGAGCAGCGCCTGTAAATTTCCTGATAGACCAGAATGGTAAGATTGTTTTCAAAAACATCCGGACGGATGGAAGCAATGAAGATGTTTTGGAGGCAATGATCTCACAGACCTTGGAGAGAAAATAGTTGACAAGCAATGTCAGCTCCTTAGGAAATATAACAGGAACAATTTCAATCCTCTAAATTAAATACGGAAACTTTAGGGTGTCACAAAATCTTAATGATATGCAAACTAAGATAAACTTGATCAATTCAATATTTGTATTGATCATGGCTCTTTTCTTCTCAAATGAGGTATGTGCACAAGCTAGTAGTTCCAAAGGCAACTCCTATGTAATAAATGGCCATATTCCCCAGGTTGAAAAAGGCAAAATGATACTTCAATACCGTGTCGGTGAGAAAACAATTCTCGACAGCGCCAGGATTGAAAAAGGCTCCTTTTTTTTCGAGGGGTCATTACAATATCCTGCACCTGCCCGGTTGTATCTCAAAGATTCCCGCCATCAATACGCTGATCAGAACATAAGTTTTTATTTGGAAAATAGTCCAATACAAATTATTGCCTTTAAGGATTCTATGTCTGCTTCAATAGTAAAGGGATCTCATTCTAATGATGATAATAAAGCTATTGAATCCAATATGGCTTCTTACTTTGCAAGTCTTCGGTCACTGCGTACTATTCGTGACTTTGCTGTGAAACAACATCTTGACAGCGTGTTACGGGATATTGATAGGATTTACGAGGAATTCCCTGCTGTTCAGCGTAAGTTGATTGTGGATTACGCTTTGACTCATCCGCATTCCTTTGCCATCACAACCATGTTGTTCATAAATTTTACAAACAATCAGACTCAATTGCCTTTATTGAAAAGAATTTATGATCATTTTTCTGACTCTGTGAAAGCTTCGGTAGGAGGACAAGGAATTGCAGGTCTTATTAAGAGGATGCAAAGGGTAGAGGTTGGTAAAACTGCTCCGGATTTCACACTCCCGGATACAAGTGGAATCCCTGTAAAACTGTCTTCTTTCAGTGGCAAGTATGTTTTGATTGATTTTTGGGCGAGTTGGTGTGTGCCCTGCCGGGCAGAAAGTCCTTTTCTCGTGAAAGCATATAGAAAGTATCATAACAAGAATTTCACTATAGTTAGTGTGTCTCTTGATGTTGATATGGATAAACAAAAATGGTTGGATGCCATTCGGAAGGATGGAATGGTTTGGCATAACGTAAGTAGCCTTAAGGGTTATGATGAAGAAGGTGTCAGGCAATTGTACAGCGTACAGGGAATACCGGATAATTTTTTAATAAATCCTGAAGGGGAAATCATCGCAAGAGGGTTGCGGGGTAACGATCTTTCCAAAAAACTTTCTGAAGTTTTTGATGAATGATTTTTAATTTTTTTTCTCATGTGTTCCCTTAGGTGAAGAGAGGGGGAGTTGTTCCCCCTTTTTTATCGTATTTCTTATGCAGCTTCTCAATAGACAGGGGACATTCTCCACGTTTATGAATATAATTTGAAAATAGAAAGAACTTTTTATTTCTTAATACTTTAAAATAAAGTAAAATGAATTTGTTATTCAAGAGAATGTTTTTGCTTATTGCAATAAGCCTTCTGGGCACACAGCCTATTCTTGCGCAGCAGGAAGAAAGCAATTCCACTGACCCGGTTGTTCTAAAGAAAATTGCAGATTCCATATCTAAAGATCCAAATAACTCCGGTCTTCACGAAAGATATTTAGAAGCTTCGGGCTTTGCCAGGTATGGAGCAAAAGATGATCCGGCATTTGTGAAACAATATCAGTTATGGCTGAAAGAATTTCCTAAGTCTGCAATAATCCCTTATGCCTTAGGGCACGCATACTGGAATAAGGAAAGCCCGGCAGCAAAACCCTTTTTGCTAAAGGCACTCGAACTGGACCCCAAAATGGATAAGGCTTATTTTGAATTGTGGATTGACTCAGATAGATGGGGCAAGTTCAAAGAAGGATTGGAATATCTGCGCAAAGCGAATGAGTTGGCACCGGATAATCCTGACTATGCATTTTACTATGCACTTTCATTTGATGAAGAACCGAAAAAAACGGAAAGACTGATTATGGATATGGTTCAACGCTTTCCTCACCATGATAGAACGAGGGGTGCAATTTTTATAGCAACACTCGATAGTAAAGATTTCGATACCAAGGAGAAGTATTTTGAATTGTTGAAGAAAAATTTTCCTTTAGAGAGGTGGAGACCAAACTACATGTCTGACTATTATGAACTCTTGTTAATGCCGGAAACACCTAAAGCGATAGCTCTTGTCAAAGAGATACAGGGAGTAGTGAAAGACAGTAAAACTGCCGATTATTGGAACAAACAATTGGTAATAGCTGAAAATATTGAAATGGCGAAAAAGTTAATCCGCGAGCACCTGAATGAAAAAGCCATTAAGGTGATGGGTTCCACTCAAATCAATAAGAGAAGTAAAGCGACAGAGGATTTTCTGATAATGAAAGCCCAGGCTTACAAGAATATCAATAAAACAGATACGGGTTATACGTTGTTGTTGAATTATTATTCCACTAATCCTTCGGATAAAATCAAGAAACAATTGTATGATTATGGTACAATGCTCGGCAAACCAGAAAGTGAGGTGAACAAAGAAGTGTGGGCCATCCTCGATAAAAATGCACAGCAGGCAACACCTTTTGCACTGAAGAAATATACTTCAGAAGGGAAGATGTCTTTGAGCGACCTGAAAGGAAAAGTGGTGTTGCTCACCTATTGGTTTCCCGGCTGCGGACCATGCAGAGGGGAGTTCCCTCATTTTCAAAATGTAGTGGACAAATTCAAAGGAAAAGATTTTGCTTATGTGGGTATCAACATCGTACCCGAACAAAATGATTATGTATTGCCATTCATGAAATCCAGCGGATATACGTTTACACCGTTGGAAGATTTTGAAGGCAGGGATAAAGGCAATTTGAATAATGGTGGAGCAGCTCCGGTGAATTTTCTGATTGACAAAAATGGAAAGATTGTCTTTAAGAATATCCGTACAGATGGAAGCAACGAGGATGTATTGGAAAACATGATTAGCTCCCTTTTGAACAGGACCTGAAATCAGGTATGGGATAGTTATTTTAGAATAAGGACTAATTTTCTTTAGCCATAAAGATTACTTACTAATCTTAATAGTTTCAAACTCATAAAAATTATAGAAAATGAAAGCATTTCCATTTACCGTTTTATCACTATATATCCATTTTACATGTCTTGGACAAAACACATCATTCAATTATTCAATAGATGGGCGGATGGAAGGTGTTGCATCGGGCAAGATTTATTTATCTGTTTTTAGCCCTTCGGGGGAACGTGATTCGGCAGAAATTAGAAAAGGTATATTTCGTTTTGAAGGAGCATTGTCTGAGCCGTCACCTGTAATCCTTTCCCTTGAAAGAAATTTCATCAACAAACCTCAATTTATGTTTTTTGTTGATAAAGGTAAACATACAATAGAATTAAGCAAAGGCAATCTTGAAAACGGAATAGTGAGTGGATCTAAAGCGACTGAGGAATATGAGTTACTTAAAAGGATTGAAAAACCATTTGATGAGAAATTTACTTCAATTAGGCACCTTGCCAGCGACACTTCAAAGGCAGGGCGGGCCAAATGGGGAAAATTAAGAGCTGTTATCCTTGAGGGGGAAAGGACGGCCCAGGCAGCATTTATAAAAGAACATCCTTCATCACCCATAGCTGCATGGGTTTTACTCAGATATTTTTCGAATAATCCGGATGATGAAACAATATTTAAAAAACTATATGAAATTTTATCGCCATCATTATACTATACCTCTTATGCTCTATCTATGAGAGAAAAACTAGCTAAAATAGAAATGCTTTCTATTGGAAATGAAGCTCCTGATTTTACGCAAGAAGATACGTCAGGTGTACCGGTATCCCTTTCAGATTTCAGAGGTAAATATGTATTGGTTGATTTCTGGGCAAGCTGGTGTGGCCCATGCCGTGCTGAAAATCCTAATGTGGTTAAGGCTTTTGATAAATACAAAGACAAGAATTTTACTATACTTGGGGTATCGTTGGATCAACCCGGAAAGAAACAGGCATGGTTAGACGCGATTCACAAAGACGGGTTGTGGTGGAATCATGTAAGTGATCTGAAATTTTGGGATAATGCAGTGGCCAAACAATATGGTATCAGGGCTATCCCTCAGAATTTATTGATTGACCCGACCGGAAAGATCATTGCAAAGAATGTTCGTGGTGATGAACTGTCAAAGAAATTACAGGAGATTTTAGATTGAAATTTACTGGGGAATTCTTCTCATGTGTCCCCTTGGTGATGGAAGGGGGGTAAAGCCCCCTTTTTTTCTTAACTTTTGAAGTTATAAATGTTTGGTAACCAGGAAAGGTGAAGTAATAAATGATAGCTATTTCTGAATTACCAAAATCATTTTTGAATAATTTATAAAACAAACTATAAAGAAAATCATGAAAAATTTATTAACTATTTTCCTGATACTGCTTTCTCCATCTCTCTTTTCCCAGACAGGTAACTTCACCATTTCTGGAAAAGTAACAGGACTGGATACAGATACCATGACACTGGATTACACAAACGCAAAAGGTAGCAGAGTTTTTGCAAAGATTCCTGTTCAGGATGACAGCTTTAGTTATTCCGGAATGGTGGCAGAGATGTTGATGGTAAGGATTTGGCCCAATGTAGAACGAACAATCAAAAGAGCTGGAAGTGGTTACATTCCTGTCAAATCTTCCCAAATCCAATTTGTTGCATTCCCCGGTGCTCATGTGAAATTCACTGGCAAGATCACTGATTTCGTAGATGCATACCCGTCAGGCGATCCGGCAAATGATGACCTTGCCAGGCTGAATAAAGCTGTGTATCCGTTGATGAATGAAAGTGTCAACCTGGAGTTGAAAATCGCAAAGAAGGAATTTACAGATTCTGCTGAATTAAAAGCGGCTCAAGAGAAAGCGGGAGCATTGGATGCTGAGGTTGACCGAATCAAAAAGAATTTTATCAAAGACAATCCATCCTCCTACGCTGCTGCATGGCTGTTAGGCGATATGATGCTGAGAACGCAGGTTACAAAGGAAGAGGCATTTGCACTGTACGACAAAATGGATCATCAAAAACTCAATACAAATCCGTTTTTTATTGAGGTAGTAAAAAGAGTAGAAGGTCTGAGGGCAACTGCTATTGGCAAGCCTGCTCCGGAAATTAAATCCGGTCATACATACAATAGAAAGCCATTTGACCTCGCTTCAATGAAAGGCAAATATGTAGTACTCGACTTCTGGGGTACATGGTGCGGCCCGTGTGTTTCAGGTATGCCAAAGATGAAAGAATACCTGGATAAGTACAAAAGCAAAATGGAGATCGTAGGTATAGCACAGGAATCTGATGACGGTACTCAGTGGAGAAAATTCTTAGACAAGAATAAAAATTATCACTGGCACCAGGTGCTGAACAGGCCGGATGATGATTATATTCTCAAATACAGTGTAGCAGGATTTCCTACCAAGATCATCGTAGATCCCGAAGGGAAAATCGTAGCAAGATATGTAGGTGAAGATGATGCTATTTATGAAAAACTGGATGAGTTGTTGAAGTGATAATCAACCTGTCAGGTTTCGGTTAGCATAGGCAATGTGCTTAATGTAACAACCTGACATGTTTGCTTAAAGAGGGTGATGAAATAGTTTTATCACCCTTTTTTCTTTTTGGCCCATGCATCCATTTTTGCTTCGAGCACATTCAACGGCATGCATCCATCTTTCAGAAATTCATCATGGAATTCAGCAATGTTGAATTTGTCCCCCAGTTCTTTTTGGTATTTATTTCTGAGTTCAATGATTTTTAACTGGCCGATCTTGTAGGAGAGTGCCTGGCCCGGAATGGCCATATATCTTTCTATTTCTGCTGTGGCGCCCTCTTCGCTGATCTGTTCCTTGCTCATCATGTATTGAATGGCTTCTTCACGTGTCATTCCTTTAGTGTGAATAGCTACGTCCACTACTAGGCGCACGGCACGATGCATTTCATCTCCCAGCGCTCCCATGTATTGATAAGGGTCTGTGTATAATCCCAACTCTTTGCCAAGCGATTCGCAATAGAGGGCATAGCCTTCGCCATAAGCTCCGTACCAACTGAATCGACGGAATTTTGGAAGCAGTGTGTCTTCCTGTTGCAATGATATCTGGTAGTGATGGCCGGGGATGGCTTCATGAAGGAATAGAGATTCCATTCCGGATGTCATGTTGAATTTTGTAGCATCCAATATGGGTACATAAAAGATGCCCGGCCTGCTGCCATCAGGTGAACCGGGATTGTATTCTGCACTGGCGGAGGCTGCACGGAATGCTTCTGTCTGCCTGATCTCGAATGGTGTCTTAGGAACATGCAGATACAGTTTCTTAAGTTGTGGCTCCATTTTTTTGTGGATCGCTTCGAATGCATCCAGCACTTCTTTTGGTGTTTTGTAAGGATAAAATTTCTTGTCTGTTTTCAGGTAAGTGAAGAATGATTTTAAGTCGCCCTTGAAGCCAACCAGGTTTTTAATGCTGTCCTGCAGGTGTGTGATACGATCTACTTCGGCAAGTCCTGTCTGGTATATTTCTTCCGGTGTTTTATCAGTAGTAGTCCAGTATTTCACATAATAATCATAGATTTCATTTCCTCCAGGAATGGAGTCAATACCGGATGAAGTCCGTGCTTTGGGCAGGTATTCATTCTTCAGAAAATCGCCTAACTTTCTAAAAGTGGGAACCAGTTCTGTTGTAATGGCCTGTCTGTATGCTTCGTCTATTCTCTTCTTGTCAGCATCAGAAAAGTCATTTGGAATATTTTTTACCGGTGTATAGAATAAACTTTTAGCAGGATCAGAAACTACCAGGTTTTCCATTTGAGGAATCATTTTTACAACCAACGATTTAGGCAGTACCACGCCTGCTGCCATACCTGCACGAAAGTTGCCAATGGCAGAGTCTGCCCATACAGTAAATCCTTTTACCCTGCCCAGCCAGTTGTCATAATCCTTTACAGTCTTGAATGGCTGAATACTGCTTCCTGACCCCAATTGTCCGAACATCAATGGCAATCCCAAAAACTGATTGAAAGGCATCATCCAGGTATTCAATTTCTGTGCAGCCAGTTGGCTGTTCATCTCATAAGTGAATATGTCGTAGCTGACCTTATTGTTGTCATCCAATTTATCGCGGTAAATTTTTTTCACCTGGTCTAAGTAGGATTGGTAGAACGATTTCAGTGTGTCGCGAAATGCCTGGGTCTGGTCATTCGGAAGTTGATCATTATACCGGTTATCACCGTTGGCAGTAGCATTTAAGGGAAAGAGTTTGGAATACTCTTCCCAGTATTGACCGAAGAGAAGGTTAATATTCTTATTGGCTGTTGAATCTATTGCCATCGTTGGTTCCTTTGATCCGTTTTGTCCGCAGGAAATAAAGGTAAATATCAATATAGTTACTGCTAAAGTCAGTAAGTTTAGTCTTGGTTTCATGAAAATCTGTTTAGGATGATAGACAATGATATTAGTGATTTGTAAATGTAAATGGAATCTTAGCTATATAATTGACAAATTCTGAACAAAATTTAACCATAGTTTCTCCGGCCGGAAATGATAATTCAGGCTGTGTTCTGTCCATTTTCATCTACCTTTACAGTCTTAAATAACAAATACACCAATGAACTTTTTTGTCCATCCACAATTTTTATGGGGAATGCCGGGAGGCACTGAATGGGTATTGATCGGACTGATCATTCTGCTGTTCTTCGGTGGTAGAAAAATCCCAGACCTTATGCGCGGATTAGGCCGTGGTGTCAAGGAATTCAATGATGCCAGGGGAAAGAATAAGAATGAGAAAGTGGATTCCGATACTGCTGCCAAAGGTTCTATCTCAGAACAGGCTGAAAAATAATTATTGATCCTTATCTATTTCGGCAGTTGTTCCAGTTTCATAATATTTCCGAATACCAACAAGCACTATCTACGGGTGCTGTACAATGTGTTGATGTTGTGAAGCACTACCTTGCACAGATTGAGTCGAGAAAATCACTCAATGCCTATGTTCATATTTTTGCCGAAGAAGCAGTAGAGAGAGCCGCTTCATTAGATCAAAAGCGCATGGCAGGCGAGGCAATAGGAAAATTGCATGGCGTTGTGGTCAGTATCAAAGATGTGATCAGTTACAAAGATCATCCACTCTCTGCTGGGTCTAAGATGCTTTCCGGATTTAATACACTTTATAATGCGACTGCTGTACAGCGATTGCTGGATGAAGATGCCATCATCATTGGCACCTGCAATTGCGATGAATTTGCTATGGGCAATACAAATGAACATTCGTACTACGGTGCATCCAAAAATCCTTTCGATGAAAGTAAGGTAGCCGGTGGATCATCGGGTGGATCAGCAGCATCAGTAAGCGCCGGATTGTGCATGGTAAGCCTGGGTAGTGATACCGGAGGAAGCGTGCGTCAACCGGCTGATTTTTGTGGGGTAGTGGGGCTTAAACCTACTTACGGCACAATTAGCAGGTATGGGTTGATAGCCTATGCATCATCATTTGATCAGATCGGCGTATTTGCAAATAATGTTGAAGATGCAGAAGTGATATTGGATGTTATCAGCGGCCCGGATGCCAATGACAGTACAACGATGCCAACAAAAACGAATCTGTCAGAAAAAGCGAAACCACTAAAGAAATTGCGTATCGGTGTTTTCAGTAATGCTACGAAGCATCTTTCTCTTGACCCTGAAATCAGTGATCAGATTATTCATTTATCTGTATCTCTTGAAGAGGAAGTGAAATCTGTCGAATCCATTTCGTTAGATCTTATCGACTTCATTGTACCGGCATACTACATTCTGACCACAGCAGAAGCTTCGTCTAACCTTAGTCGTTATGATGGTGTCCGGTACGGATATCGCCATCCTGGTGAGCAGAAAGAACTTGATCTTTTTTATAAAGCAAATCGCTCTAATGGTTTTGGATGGGAAGTGAAGAAGCGCATCATGCTGGGCACCTATGTCTTAAGCGAAGGATACTTTGATGCTTATTTTTCAAAGGCTCAGAAGGTGAGAAAGAAATTAGTGGAAGAGGCAACAAAAATTTTTAATGAATATGATGTGGTATTGCTCCCTACAGCTCCCGGCACGGCATTCAGCCTTGGAAATGTGGAGAAAGACCCTGTGGCCATGTACCTCGCCGATATTTTTACGGTGTATGCAAACCTTACAGGAATTCCGGCTATTTCACTTCCGCTGTTTCGTCACTCAAACGGAATGCCTTTTGGAGTACAACTGATTTCAGGCAGGCAGAATGAAGTAACTTTACTGGAGTTTTCTGCGTACCTGATGCAGCATCACAAGCAATACTCATAGATGAAAGCCAGTAAATTTTTCTTATTGATCCTACTTTTTCATTGTGGCGAATCCGCCATAAGCCAGGTGAAGGATAGTGCAATGATCAGTGATAGCGCTATGCCGAAGGTGGAAGTGAAAGCAATAGATGACGTGATTGCCGCCGGCCCTTCAGATAAAAAAAATGTAGATTACCTGAGCCAGGTTACAAAGTATGGTTTCAAAAATCTGTTCAAGAACTATACTTACAATCCGCTGATTCCTTATTCGCAACAGATCAACCCCTATGCGGAAAACTATATGCAGGATTACCTGAGGTCGCATACTGAGTACCTGAAGAAACTAGGTAAAAATTCTGAGACTTATTTTAATCTTATTGATGGCATACTTTCAAAATATGGATTGCCGCATGAGTTGAAATACCTTGCCGTCATCGAAAGTGATTTGAAATCTTATGCACTGTCGGTGGCGGGCGCGCGTGGCCCCTGGCAGTTCATGCCTGGTACTGCGCGTGGATTTGGATTGCGTGTTGACAATACAATTGATGAAAGAACTGATTACACAAAAAGCACCAACGCTGCAGCTAAGTACCTTTTGAAATTGTACCGCGATCTCGACGACTGGCTTCTTGTAATCGCGGCTTACAATGGCGGGCCGGGAAGAGTGTACAGCGCTATCAGGAGAAGTGGCAGCCATGACTTTTGGAAATTACAATATTACCTGCCCGAAGAATCGCGCAATCATGTGAAGAAGTTTATTGCCACTCACTTTATTATGGAAAATGGTAACCAGGGAAGTGGCAGCATATATTCGCAGGATGCCATTGCCACCAATATTCCTGATTCGTTGAAAAAAGATTTGGTGTCTGAAATGATTTCGGGCAGGTTCAAAGCCTCTGTGATAGCCAGAGAGATAGGGATGGAAATGAGTACATTCAGTATTCTGAATCCACAAATGGAAAATGTGCTTTCGACCGGTGCAGAATTCAAACTGCAGTTGCCCGCGGAAAAGATGGAACTCTTTAAGGCTAAGAAATATGATATCCTCAATCAATCTGTGGAGGAGTTACTGAATAATGTCAGAATCGACACCAGGACAGTTTACAAGGGCAAATCGAAATAGTTTCCTTTGAATTTTTTTAACCGCCGTCTGGTCTCAGACCAACGGCAAGAACATGATTACTATAAGATACTTCTCATTCCGTTGGTCGGAGACCAGACGGAGGAATGCAAGACACATTCCTTTGCTTATCATTTCAATAGTTGAAGTTGGGAGTGAACCCATCTGTTATTTCTATCAGTCCATCAGCCAAACAAAAACCCTTTGCAACTTTGATTTTGCAAAGGGTCAAATAAATGATTCATCAATACAATACTATTTCAACAGACCTCGGATTTGATCTGCTATAGAAGTATGTCCTGCTTTTAGTTGCGCATCTGCTATCGCATCAAATGCTTTCTGAAAGGCAGGATCCACATAAGAACGGTATTGTTCCGGAACACTATTTCTTACTCCTAAGATAGCTTCTGCCCCCTGCTTTACTTTTTCTGCATCATTAACTTTTGTAAGATACCTCGCAAAACTCATGGTCGCCATGATCTTATTATTATTGAGTGGCAATCCATTGAAAATACCAAGCAACATGTCGAAGTCGGCTTCTTTGCCAAATCCAAACAGAATATTAGAAATCGCCTGGCCACTTGCTCCCTTTGCATCTTTGGCAAGGGACTTTGCAATCTCATACGCTTTGTCCGGATTCACATTGGCATACCCTTCCAGTGCAGCACCTGATACAGAATAGGATGAGTCGTTCAAAAACTTTTCAAAAAGAGAACTGTATTCCGGAGATTTTGTTTTTGCGAGAATTTCAAGTGCTTTTGCCTGTGTCAGTTTATCCGGATCCTTCGCTGCAATTTGTGCTATGATAGATAATGTAGAAGGCACCTGGATGAGCGAACTGTTTTGTAACAACTCCAAAGTGAGCAAGCGAAGTCCTGCATATTTATCATTCAATCCTAAAACAAGATTGGATGATTCTTTGGCTGCAAAAAATTCCAATGCTTCCCGTCGATCTAAATAATTTGCTCCATCCTTGTACTGCAGTTCATACTCTTCCATTGTCTTGTGATCGTCTTTGATGGCCAGCAATACTTTGTCAGCATCTACATTCACCCATGAAGGTTTTTGTGCGGCAGGAAAATAAAAGGAATCAACAGCATTCTTAAGCCATACCTTATATCTTGTCTTTTGATTGGCAGCAGTATAAACATCAATATAAACCGGCACTGTAAAAATCTGGCCTTTCTGTGTTTGTTTTACATACACTACTTGGTTCCCATTCTCATATTTGTATGAAATATCGAGATGTGGTTCTCCGCTACCATAATACCATTCATTCCAAAACCAGTTCATATCTTTTCCTGTTACTGCTTCAAATGCCAACCTGAGTTGCTGTGCCTCAGCCGGCTGAAATTTATTGTCGGTAAGGTATTTATGCAGTGATGCAAAAAATGCATCATCGCCTACAAAGTTTCTCAACATGTGCAGTATCCTTCCGCCTTTATTATAACTCACAGCATCAAAAACATCTTCTTTGTCTTTGTAATAAAACCTCACTAAATCTTTGTTGCTGCTATTACTCATCAGGTATCCCTGCATGTCTTCATATCCTTTATCATCAGCATAGTCTTTTCCATGCCGGTGTTCATTCCACAGGTATTCTGAATAATTGGCAAATGATTCATTAACGGTGATGTTGCTCCAGCTTTCAGTCGTAACAAGATCTCCAAACCAATGATGAAACAATTCGTGAGCTATTGTGCTCTCCCACCGGTTACCATCTACTAATTCTCGTGCGTTTTGATAAGCCCCATCCTGGTGGAGTGTTGCTGTTGTATTTTCCATGGCACCACTTACATATTCTCTTCCTACGATCTGATCATATTTTGGCCAGGGGTAAGGATAGTTTAGGATTTTAGAAAAGAACTCGATCATTTTTGGTGTCTCGCCAAAGATTTTGCGTGCTACAGATGCATATTCTTTTTCTACATAATAATTCACCGGAATGTTTTTGTATTTGTCTTTGATGATGGCAAAATCTCCGGCACCCATAAAGAACAGATAAGGAGAATTCGGAAGGTCCATCTTCCAGGTATCGGTACGTGTGCCGTCCGCATTCTTTTTTTGGGAAGTCATCAGTCCGTTGCTCAGAGTTACCATGTTTGCAGGTACAGTCATAGAGATTTCCTGGGTGGTTTTCTGGTCCGGTTTGTCGATAGTAGGCATCCATACACTGTTGGCTTCTGTTTCGCCTTGTGTCCAGAGTTGCGTCATGTATTTTCCTTTTCCATCTCCATTGATGAAATACAAACCTTTGGCTTCTGTGATAGCTGCACTTCCCACAGACTTCACATCTTCGGGACGCGAAATGTAATCAATGTAAACTGTATATTTCTCATCCTTTTTATATGTTTTGTCTAAGGTGATATAAAGTTTCAGGCTGTCGTAGCGGTATTTCAGTTTTGACTTAACCGCTCCTTTTACAATGTCGATTTCCTTTATATCCATATACTTGGCATCCAGTTCGAGTGAATCGGTTGGATAGAAGTGTGGCTTCAGAGTAAGCCATGCTTTTCCGTACATGATCTGTTTTGGAAAATCAAACCGGACATCCAGTTTAGTATGTACCAGGTTGTTGATGATAGGATAGGAGCCACGATACTCATGTTTCCATGCCGTGTCAGAAATATCCGTTTTCTGTGCATTGGTAAATGAAACGAAAAAGAGCACAGGGATCAGGAGCAAAATTTTCTTCATTGAATTTTATTTTGGGCACAAATGTATTGGTTATGTAATTATCATAGGGAATCAAATATTTGGCGCAAAACAGGGGTTTAGGGAAAAGGATTCTTGTGAAATAGGCTCCCGGATAGCCGGAAACCTTGCAAAAGCCCCGGATAGTGCCCAAAAAAAGCTTTTGACGATTTTGAATTTCAGGATGGTGTGGAAATCAGCCAAAGTATTTTTCCATAAATGCGCTTCTTGTTTGATGACATCGGGAGAGTTCCTACGATTTAATTCGAGTAACAGGCAGGATTTAGTCTGTAACTTTTTTTTACAAGTAAAATATTTATTATGAAAGCCATTCATCAATTAACGAAAAGCAAGAGTATCCTTTTCCCCGTGGTATTGATGTTGCTGGGAGCAGTGGTTCTTTTCAGGAAACCATTAATCGGCCTTGTCTCAAAAGCCAACCTGGAGATAAAAATTGAACATGCTCCGGTCATCATGCCTGCGGTTTACAAAGTCTATGAAAACGAAGACGCCCTCGAGGGTAAGTATTCATTGTTTAAAATGCTTGTGACAAATAACAGCAATACAACGGCGAGAAACGTGGAAATTTCTATGGAGATTCCGGGTTATATCGATAAAAAATCCATTCAGAAGATTCCGGTATTACTCCCTGACCAATCTGTTGTAGTCAATTGTTATCCTGCCTTTGACCAGAAGATTGTAGAAAAAACAACTCCTTCAAAAGAAAGAGTAAATATTAAAATCACAGGGAGCAACCTGGATGATATGGAGGAAACTTTCCCAATAGAAATAAAGGGCAGGAATGAATTCATGTACACTTTTATTCCCTATGATGAGATCAGAACTCCGGGAGAATTTTTTGACAATAATACCCTTATCAGTTGTTTTGTAACTCCCGAGGATCCCATCATAAAATATTTCACCCAGAAAATTCAGGAGAAAATTTTGAAAGGGGAAGCTGCCAGTGTGGAAAACAAGCCTGAAGAAGGCGTACGGTTTCTTGGTGGCATTTATGATGCTACTTATCTGAGCCACATGGTGTATAGCGGTACCAGTGGAGTTCCATCTCAGGATAATGGTATTTCATCCGTTACGCAAAGTATCCGGCTACCCAGGGAAGTCGTTACCGGCAAAACAGGATTGTGCATCGAATTGTCAATTTTGTATGCAAGTGTCCTGATGAACGCAGGACTGGATCCGGTTATTTATTTTATTCCCGGGCACGCCTATCCGGGTTTTCGTATGAAAGGCCAATACTATGCAATTGAGGCTACGGGAATCGGCGGTGAGGGAATGGGAGGCCGGGCTACTGCTCAACAAGCCTTTGAGACGGGAATGAAGGAATTGGGAGAGTTTATGAAAGGGGTACAGATGGGTGATGATCGTTACCAGGTATTGGATGTTCGTGAAGCTATTAAGAATGGAGCCCTGGCTATGGAATTAAAAGATGATCAATTTCTACGTCAGAAAATTGACGAGTTAGCGATGAGTTTCGAAGCCGGTGGTTCGGTGAATCCTAATGCAATGGTAGCGGGAAATACGGGGAATGGAATGTCCAACACCGGTGGAGGGAATACCGGAGGAAATGGAGGAAATTCTTCAGGGGTACCTTCAGGATATCGCACCTACAATGGAGCAGTTTCTTTTGCCTATCCCGGATCCTGGCAAAGTGTATCTCCATCAACGAACCTTCAGCAGTTAAGGAAACTTCTCGTTGATCCCACAGGGAATGCTTATTTAGAAGTGTACCAGTTTCCGGGTGTGCAAAGCGCCGAACAGGCAATCCGAATTGTGCAGCAGGATGTGCAGGCTAAGGGTGGATACCTGCAATATGCGATGGCCGGTCAGAGTGGAAATTTTTCGCTTATAAAAGGCCAATCCGGTGGAGGAGGATCATCTATTGATTGGGTAGCAGCATTTAAACCGGCAGGCGGAGGAATGGCAGGGATAGCAGTAGGTACAGTGAGTGGCGCCGGGGGAGGATTTCAGAATTCAATACAAAATATTTTAAACTCTTTAAGATAACAATCATGAAACACAATATAATTCGTATATGCATTCTGTTTATATCGATTTTGCTCATTGGCAAGTACGTTGATGCGCAAGAGCCTATCAAGGGAACCAAACAGAAACTGGATATCAAGATGGACGAATTAGGCAATGCGGATATAACCATCACGATGAAGTTGAATGCTTCGCAGTGGGATATGTTCAAGAGAAATGCTGGTAATAATACTTCTAACCTGAAACGTGAAGTGGAAAAAGGAATGCCGAAGTATTATCTGAAGGACTTTAAGTACAGTGAAGACCAGATGGAACGAACCTATAAACTGGAGATGAATGCCTTAGCCGCTGCCTATGTGGACAAAAATGGCAAATGGAGAGCGGAGTTGGATTCGAAAGATCCGGATATTATGAAGATCAATGAAACACAATATAAGTTGGATGCAAACTTCAGTGGGCCTGCGGGGTTTATAGAACAGACCATGCAGATTTATCTGCCCTCAAATGCAAAGAATAGTAAAATAGAAAAAGACAGCTTTGGGAAAGCAGTGCTCACTTATGAATCAGGAGGAGGTTGGTTGAGTTTACTTTTCACCGGCGCAGGAATCTTGCTGATACTTGCAGGTGCCGCCTTGATATTTTTAGAGAACAGGAAAAGCCCGGTGGTTTAAGTCAGTGGAGCCTTGTCGGTTTCTTGTGTCTTGCCCTGCTATGAAAAAAAGTTTGATGTTTTTCAACTTAGCTTCATCAAGTCAGGGCAAGGCACAACTCCTTACAATTGCTGGGTAATTTGAAGAACCTTTTTATACGCGATTCTTTTTGATCTCTTCCACCACTTCCGGATCCAACAGCGTAGTAGTGTCTCCCAGGTTGTCCATTTCTCCCTCGGCTATCTTTCGAAGAATTCTTCGCATGATCTTACCACTCCTTGTTTTAGGGAGTCCTTTTACAAATTGAATTTTATCAGGTCTTGCAAAGTGCCCGATCTCTTTGTTGACAGCGTCATTGATCTTTGCAAGCGCGTCGGCTTCCGATATCTTTCCATCGAGTATCACAAATGCATACAATGCCTGTCCTTTGATGTCGTGAGGAAAACCAACGACAGCGCTTTCTACTACACTGTCTTGTACGTTAATGGCATTTTCTACTTCGGCTGTTCCTATCCTGTGTCCGCTTACATTCAACACATCATCCACACGGCCTGTTATACGATAATAACCATTCTCATCTCTCAATGCCCCATCTCCGCTGAAGTAATAACCGGGATAGGCTGTGAAGTAGTTGAGCCTGCAACGTTCATGATCTCCATAAGTGGTGCGCAGAATAGAAGGCCAGGGAAATTTGATACACAGGTTTCCTGCCACATTATTTCCTTTCAATTCATTACCGTGTTCATCCATCAAAACAGGTTGTACACCAGGTAGTGGATTCGTTGCAAAGGTGGGAACGGATGGAGTGATGCCTGCGAGTGTAGAAATGAGTATGCCTCCGTTTTCTGTTTGCCACCAGGTATCTACTACAGGACATTTGCTCTTGCCCACATGTTCATAGTACCATTGCCATGCCTCTGCATTGATCGGCTCTCCCACGCTGCCGATTACTTTCAGTGAACTCATATCTTTTCCCTTCAAAGGATCCAGTCCATGTGCCATCAGGCTTCTGATAGCTGTAGGTGCCGTGTAGATGATGTTCACTTTGTATTTATCTACAATATCCCAAAATCTGCCGGCATCGGGATAGGTAGGAATGCCTTCGAACATCAGCGATGTAGCTCCGGCTGCCAGCGGGCCATATACAATGTAGCTATGACCTGTCACCCAACCGATATCAGCGGTACAGAAATATACATCTCCAGGTTTGTACTGAAATACATTTACAAACGTGTAGGTGGTGTAGATCATGTATCCCGCAGTAGTATGAACGACTCCTTTGGGTTTGCCGGTAGATCCTGATGTATATAATATGTAGAGCATATCCTCGGCATCCATTTCCTCTATCGGGTCAGTTAGTTGTTGTCCTTTTAGTTTTGCAATCTCATCGTGCCACCAGAGATCGCGTCCTTCTTTCATTGTAACGGTATTGCCTGTACGGTTTAGGACGATCACTTTTTTTACTGTGGTTTCTCCCTCCAAAGCTTTGTCCATAGCAGATTTCAGGTCAATTGACTTGGCGCCCCTGTTGGCGCCGTCTGATGTGATGGCAAAGGTTGCCTGGCTGTCTTCTATCCTGTCGCGAATGCTCTTGGCGCTGAATCCTCCAAATACGATGTTATGAATCGCCCCGATGCGTGCACAGGCCAGCATAGCTATCGTCAGTTCCGGAACCATTGGCATGTAGATGCAAACTCTGTCGCCTTTGTTCACACCATTATTTTTCAGCACCACTGCAAATTCTATTACTTTCCCGAGTAATTGCTGGTACGTGAGAGTAATGTTTTTTTCATTTGGGTCGTTGGGTTCCCAAACAATGGCCGGTGTATCAGGTTGTTTCTCTGCCCATTTGTCCAGGCAGTTTTCGGTGATGTTCAATTTGCCTCCGACAAACCATTTTACGGATGGCTCTGTGAAATTCCATTCCAGTACTTTATCCCACTTCTTTCGCCACACGAAATTTTCTGCGATTTCGCTCCAAAACCCTTCCGGGTCTTCTACACTTTTTTTATAGGCCGCATTGTAAGCCTCCTGGCTGGTAATTTGATATGGATAACTCATGACAATATTTAAATTTTAATTTTTAGTGTCTCAGTTCTTTGTGAGATGCCTCCCATTCTGTCACTTCCTGCGGTACCGGTATCATCGCCTTGTATAAAGTATCTTCTATCGCCCCTCTGATGTTCATGGTTGAAAGTTTCAGGTTCACTCCTCCATCAGGATTTACACGATTGCTTAAAAATACATAAACTAAATTGTATTTCGGATCAACCCATATACAGGTGCCGGTGTACCCGGTATGCCCATAGGTGAGTGGCGATGCAAATCTTGATGGGTAGGGGTGTTCTTCTTTGGTGGTGTAGTTGTCTTTTTGAGGTTTGTCAAATCCGTAGCCACGCCGGCTGATAGATGAGTTATATGCTGTAAACAGTTTGATTGTCGATTCGTTGATGTAGCTATGCCCGCCGAAGGTGCCGCCATTCAATAACATTTGCAGCAGGGCTGCCATATCTTCTACATCACTGAAAAGCCCTGCGTGTCCCGCTACTTCTCCAAAGAGTGCAGAGCCGGGATCATGCACATCACCATGCAGGTGCTGCATGCGAAATGATTTTTCGAATTCTGTCGGGGCAATACGACTGGTGTCAAATTTTTCTCTTGGCAGAAAACCTGTAGAAGTCAATCCCATCGGCTTGTAGAAATTTTTTTCAACATACTTGTCTAAAGTAAGCCCTGAAACTGCTTCCACGATTTTGCCAAGAAAAATAAAATCATTGTCGCTGTAGATATACTTATCCATCGGCCCCAACTTGCTGTCCAAAATGGTCTGATACAATGAGTCTTCATAATCGGTACGTAGATAAAGATGCTGAGCTACTCTTATTCCGAAGCTGTCACTTTTTTCATTTCTGAAATATTGGTAAAGTGGAACTCCTGTTTCGGGATCAATTAGTTTTTTGTAAAACGGGATAAAGGCTACAAGCCCTGCCTGGTGCATCAATATTTTATTTATGCTTAAATTTTTCTTATCACTTTTTCTTACCAAGGGCAGGTAAGTGCCCAGTGTTTTATTCAGCTTGATTTTACCATCATCGTAGAGTTTCATCACACTTAGCGTGGTGGCAAGAATTTTCGTAACTGATGCGAGGTCAAAAATAGAATTGGTTCTTATTCTTTCAGGTGCATCGTAATTGTATTTGCCAAAAGCCTTTTCATAAAATATTTTTCCATCTTTTGCAGCGAGTACTACACATCCCGGAAATGCACCGGCAGCGATACCTGCTTTGGCAATGGAATCAATGGCGGTGAGTTTCTCAGCATCCATACCTATTGCCTCCGGATTTACTTTTGGCATCAATGATGTAGCAGCAACTATTCCTGCACCAGATGGATATTGCGGACAAACAGTTACCGGAAGTGTTCCTTTGTATGGAAGTTTTCCTAATAACATGTCTGCAGCTACTGATTGGGTGATGGAATCATCTTCATAGCAGGCTACTAAATTCTTTGCATCGCAGAAGTATTGTGTGGCATAAGGATTTCCGAAATCAAATACAATAGTGTTGTTATTCTGAATGACCTGCTTCATTAAATCCAATGCTTCATTGGAAATTCCGAACTGATTGGCAGGATACCTTCTGTAATTATGAACACCGATAATTACCTGCTGATATCTTTTCCTGATCAGCTCAACAGTGCTTAATATGCGACGGTTGTCTTCATCATAATCAAAATAAAAATTATCAGTACCAAGTGTTGTGTGCAATTTGGCAGCAAATGTGTTGGCACTATCAATACCAATGCCGATGTAGGCAATTTCTTTTTGACCTTTTGTTTGTTGGTTAAGTGGAAAGAAATCCTTGTCCTGGTTGTTCAATAAAGTAATAGCATTTTCTGCAACTTGCTTTTTCAAATCATCAATTCCCTCATTAAGATCATTGGTTAGATTTTCGATACTTACCGGTTGCACATGAGCTATACCATAATTGTATTTATATCGCAGTACCTTTTTGCATTTTTCATAAATATCATTCCATGAAAGTTTGCCTGAGTCGATGGCCGCACGGATTGCCGATATAGCATCAGGTACGCTTTCCGGGAGGCACAGCATGTCATTGCCTGCAATCAATGATTGGGCAGCAATAGTACCTCCGGGAAAAAATTTCGCAACACCTTTCATTCCCAATGCGTCAGTGAAAGTCAGGCCATCATAATGCAATTTATCTCTGAGTAATCCTGTTACTGTGGCTTTGCTGATAGATGTTGCAGTGTTGGGTGTAGGGTCTAATGCAGGTACATACAGGTGGGCAATCATGATGCTGGCTACGCCTCCTTTAATCAATCGTTTGAATGGATACAACTCTAATGTGTCCAGTGATTCTACACTCTTATTGATTACTGGAAGATCGAGGTGCGAATCAACCGACACATCGCCATGTCCCGGAAAATGTTTGGCACATGCGATGATTCCTTCATCCTGCAGTCCGTGCATGTAGGCAAGTCCATAGCTTGCTACCTTATATTTATTTTCTCCGAAGGAGCGATCGTTGATCACAGGGTTGGCAGGGTTGTTATTGATATCCACTACAGGTGCATAGTCCACCTGGATGCCCATTCGCTTTAATTGTCTGCCAATCAGGCTGCCGTATTCATATACTAATGTCGAATCATTCATGGCGCCCAGCATCATCGGATGATTCAGAGACTTTACGCTGTCGAAGCGCATGCCCAGTCCCCATTCCGCATCGATACAAACCATCACCGGTGTTTGTGATATACTTTGATACTTGTTGATAAATTCTGCCTGCTTTACCGGCGTGCCCTGGAAGAGGCAGATGCCACCGATATTGTATTTTTTGATGGCATCGGTAATGAGACTATCGTAATACACCGGCCCGGATGAAGTGAAACTGCTTTGTCGCAATACCATCAATTGCGCTATCCGCTGGTCATCTGTAAGCGATTGGAACACACTGTCTGCCCAATGAGTAGCTGCCGGTTGATTGTGAATTTGTGCAAAAAGAAATTGATAAGAACAAAGAAGTGAGAAGGCCGCAATAATTTTTTTCATCAGAATTTTAAAAATGTGGAATTGAGGCCACAATTTAAAAAACAATGGCCAATAAGATGATCATTTTTATTAAGCTACAATTAAATCTCTGATCATTTTTTGGGTAAAATGGACAGCATTGAAGAGATGGCAGTTGACTCAGGTGAGTTGACAATTTTTTCATCTTGTGTAAGTTGTCAGCAGATACATATAATCCGGAACCGGTATCTGTATGTCAATGGTACAACCATTTCCGGGTGATGATTTTATCTCGATGATTCCGTTATAAGACTCTACCCTGTTGAAAATATTAGAGATGCCGATGCCGTCCCGCTGCTTGTTGATATCAAACCCTTTTCCATCATCGGTAGTGGTGAGCAAAACAGACCCCTCGTTAGAACTAATGTTGAACGTAACTTTTTTGGCAGCAGAATGCTTGAGAATATTGGTTACCTGCTCCTGCAGTATCCTGTAAATATTGATCAGCAGGTTTTCAGGAATATTCAGATCGAGAGCGTATTTTAATTCACATTTGATATTTGCGGCTCTTAGCAGTTCTACAATGCCTTCTGCCAGTTGTTTAAGATCCACATCTTTTGCCGGTGATATGTGACGGTGTGTCAGCGCTCTTATTTCCTGGATACCATTATCCAATAATTCAATTGGATATTTCAGCATTTCAGCAAATTCGGGATTTTTCTTTCCTCCCATGGTGAGGTACAGCCGTGTGCCGGCCAGCAATTGGTTCACGTTGTCATGTAGTTCTTTGCCGATATGATTACGTTCTTTTTCCTGCGCGGAAATGATAGCCCTGGAAATCACCTTCTGATCCTGGATTTTTTGCTCTGCGATCTTTAGTTCCATTCGCTTGATGTTTTCCTGTGCACTCTTGATTTCCGAGAGGTCCATGCCAGTACCGATCAGGCATTCTTTGTTATCAACCACCGTTCTCCATCCACTCAGATAGTAAGGCTTTCCGTCGCCGGACTTGGTTAGGAGTGTTCCTTCCATTTCTGCCCATCCTTGTTGGAAAACTTCATCAATTTTATGAGAGAGTTTGTCAGTTTCACGGCTATAGAAGAAATCGTATGGATTCATCTCTGCTATTTCTTTTGAGCTATATCCTGTAATGGTCTCAAAGTTTTTATTCCACCTGATGAAATTGCCATTCTTGTCTAATAAATAGAAAATACCGGGCAATGCATTGATAATGTTTTCGCTGAAATTGCGTTGTGATTCCAATTCATCCTGGATAATCTTCAGTTCAGTTACGTCCACCATACTACCCATCATTTTTTCTAACTGTCCGTCTTTTCCGAAATGAAGTAGTGTTCGGTCATAAATGTAGATCCATTTATTCATTCCTGTTTTGAATCTGTATTCTGCATTCCAGGTGTGGTGTTTTTCATTAATAGCCATGTCAAGACTTTTCACAATTCCCTTCCGGTCTTCGGGGTGAATATGTTTCTCCCATTCTTTTCCATCTGGCATAGGGTCTTTGGTAGTGAGTCCGTATAATTTTTGGTGGATTTCATTGGCCCATCGTTCGCCGGTAGCGATATCTAATTCCCACAATGCGTCATTGGCTGAGTTGGTAATATTGCTGAGCCGTTTATTGGTAACTTCAAGTTCTGTTTGAATCCGTTTGTACTCAGTAACATTTCTGCCAAAGGATCCGTAATATTTTTTACCATCGACTACTACTGAAAACATATTCACCTCTGCATCCACAAGTTTGCCCTGCGGGTTGATGTTTTTTGTGTCAAAAGTCACCGGGCCTTTATCTGCTATGCGATGAATGCGGCGAATTTCCTCCCTTGTAATAAATTGATCAAACCGGCCAGCATTCATTTTTATTAATTCTTCTCTCGAATACCCAAGTGCCCTGCAGGCAGCTTTATTCACATCCACAATATTCTGATCTTTATCCGTCAGCAAAAAACTATCCCCCATTGCATCCAGTATCAACCTGTTTTGCAACACGTAGTCAGTGTTTTTCACTTTGCTATCTTTCACAAATAATAAAGTGATGACTTTCTTATCCGAAAAGAGCTGGATTTCCCAGTGATGCTTTTGAATTTGAATTACCAGTTTTTTTTCCTTTCCTGTAACAATTGCTTTTTCACATGTTTTCCTGAACCGGATAGCAGTCTTTGTATCCATCAATTCTATAAATTCTTCAGCAGATGTAACTCCTTTAAAGGATTCGGCTGCCTTCTTATTGAATTGAATGCTTTTGAGTTTCTTTCCTAAAATAACAACAGGCAGTCCTATTTGGTTGACAATACTCTCTTTAATAATCAATACCTTCTTTGTCGTTTTCTTTTTCATTTGGTTTGGGGCAGGTTTGCAGTCCTTAAATTCAAAGTTAGCAGTTGTGCAGTTTTAAATTCAATAAGCTCGAAATATTCTGTGCCACAGGCGGATATTGAAATATTTAAATTATAAAGATATTTTTTTTGGGATAATTGGATTCTATTTATTTATTTTTGCGAAACAAAAAAATGGTACTAAGTAATTTAAATATTCATCATCATCATTTCGCATGCACAGGGTGTAAGCCGGAATGATGTATCAAATAACGAATTAAAAGGGCTTACATTTTGTTGTAAGCCCTTTTTTATTTTACAGATATGGAAAAACTAAAATTGGCAATTCAGAAATCCGGAAGGCTTCACAACGACAGCATAGCGCTGCTGAAGGAATGTGGCATTAATATCCCCAATGGCAATGGCCAGTTGAAGTCCGTTGCTTCCAATTTTCCTCTCGAGGCTTACTTTCTCAGGGATGATGATATTCCCCAGTACGTGGAGGATGGCGTGGCAGATGCAGGTATTGTGGGGAAGAACGTGTTTATGGAAAAAGGCAAGGATATCAAGAATGTTACCGAACTGGGCTTTGGCAATTGCAGGCTCAGCATTGCCATCCCCAAGAATCAAACTTATAATGGTACTGCGGATCTTCAGGGCATTAAGATTGCTACCAGCTATCCCAACCTGCTGGGCAAGTACCTGAAGAAAAATCAACTCTCTGCTGAAATTCATACCATCAGCGGATCGGTGGAGATAGCGCCAGGAATCGGGCTGGCCGGAGCTATATGCGATTTGGTGAGCAGTGGCAGCACATTACTCACTAATGGATTGAAGGAGGTAGAAACGGTGCTCCAGTCGCAAGCGATCCTCGTAGCCAATAAGTCTTTGAAGAATAATTTTCAGGCGGAAGTATTTCAAAAACTACTTTTCAGGATCGAATCTGTAAAGAACGCATTCAATAAAAAATACATCATGCTCAATGCGCCCAATGAAAGCCTGGATGCCATCATTGACATTCTGCCGGGAATGAAAAGTCCGACCATTGTACCGCTTGCTGAAGCAGGATGGAGCAGTGTGCAAAGCGTGGTGAGTGAAGATATATTCTGGGAAGTGATAGAAAAGCTCAGGAAGTTGAAAGCAGAGGGAATCCTGGTAGTACCCATCGAAAAAATGGTGATCTGATGAAAGTGTATAACAACCCCGACAGGAAAGAATGGACTGCACTGCTCAGTCGCCCTCAAGCAGATTTTTCAGCAATAGACAGTAAGGCCCGTGAAATATTGCTGGCTGTAAAAAATAATGGCGACCGTGCATTGAGGGCATTCAATGAAAGTTTAGATGGTTGGACAGGAGACGATCTTTTGGTTACTGAAAAACAGTTGCAGGAGTCGGCAAACCTGGTGGAACCCGAATTGAAAAACGCTATTGCAATTGCGCGAAGCAATATCGAAAAATTCCATCGTGCGCAAATGGAGAAGGTGCACATTATCGAAACTTCTCCCGGCATCCACTGTTGGAGGAAGTCTGTGCCGATAGAAAGAGTGGGATTGTACATTCCCGGAGGTACTGCGCCCTTGTTTTCTACTCTATTGATGCTGGCTGTACCTGCAGCGCTTGCAGGGTGTAGAGAAATTGTGGTATGCAGTCCTGCAAAAAATAATTTCGTACATCCGGCGATGTTATATACCGCTTCTTTGCTGGGAATTAAAAAAGTTTACAAAACCGGAGGTGCGCAGGCAATAGCTGCCATGGCGTTTGGCACTGAGTCTATTGCTCCTGTTCATAAAATCTTTGGCCCGGGGAATAGTTTTGTTACAAGGGCCAAGCAGTTGGTCAATGCGGAAGGCGTTGCCATTGATATGCCGGCAGGGCCGAGTGAGGTAGCAGTTTTTGCTGACGAGAGTGCGGATCCTGATTTTGTAGCGGCAGACCTCCTGAGCCAGGCAGAACACGGGCCGGATAGCCAGGTGGTACTGGTATCGTGCAGTGCGCACGTGGTTCAGAAAGTCATCATGGCAATGGATGAGCAATCACAACAATTAACGCGAAAGAAAGAAATGCAATCATCAATAGCACAAAGCAGGTGTTTTGTGATGAATAATGAAAAGGATGCCTTCGCACTTTTGAATGCGTATGCACCGGAACACCTGATCATCGCATCAGACAGAGCAACTGAGTTGAGTGAAATGGTGATCAATGCAGGCAGTGTTTTCCTCGGTCATTATTCACCGGAAAGCGCCGGTGATTATATTTCCGGAACCAACCACACACTACCGACCTATGGATTTGCGAAAGCCTATTCAGGAGTTTCATTAGACAGTTTTGTGAAGAAGATCACCTTTCAAACCCTGACTGCATCCGGCATTGAAGGCGTGGCTTCTGCTATCGGAGCAATGGCTGATGCAGAAGGATTACCTGCACATAAAAATGCCGCGATGATCCGTCTCAAAAAACAAACTAAAAAATTATGATGTTGAATATTGAAGAACTGGTACGAAAGAATGTAAGGGAACTGAAAGCCTATTCATCGGCAAGGAGCGAATTTAAAGGAGCAGCTAAAGTATTTCTGGATGCTAATGAAAATGCTTTTGGTTCGCCTCTCGATAAAGATTACAACCGATACCCAGATCCGCTGCAATTGGAATTGAAGAATGCACTGGCCCAACTAAGAAACGTAAATGTTTCAAATATCAGTATCGGTAATGGCAGCGATGAAATCATCGATCACATCATCAGGATATTTTGCAGGCCGGGTATTGATAATATCATAACCACGCCTCCTACATTCAGGATGTATAGTTTAGCTGCCGCTATCAATGATACAGCAGTCCGTGAAGTACTGCTCAATAAAGACTTTCAAATGGACATGCCTGCTATCTTCAATGCGATTGATCCAAACACAAAACTTATTTTTCTTTGTTCGCCAAACAATCCGACCGGAAACCTATTGAATCGGGTTGATATTGAAATGTTGTTGCAACAGTTCAATGGAATGGTTGTGATCGATGAGGCTTATTTGGATTTTGCCAACCGGCAATCATTCATCGAAATGCTCTCTGCAAACAATAACCTCATCATATTGCAGACACTTTCAAAAGCCTGGGGATTGGCCGGACTTCGTATCGGGATCGCATTTGCCGCTCAGAAGATCATTGAATACCTGTCAAAGGTGAAGACCCCCTACAATGTCAGCTCATTGACACAGCAATTGGCGATAGAGGCATTGCAGAATAAAAGTGGTGTTGAAAACTGGATAAGGCAATTGGTAACACAGCGCGATCAACTGGGTACTAAACTTGAAAGTTTTCCCTTTATAAAAAAAGTTTATCCAAGTGATGCCAATTTCCTTCTCGTAAGAGTGGCCAATGCTGCAAAGTTGTATGATTATCTCCTGACTCAAAAGATTGTCGTGCGCAATCAAAGCAGCCAGCCGCTATTAGACAATTGCCTGCGCATCACAGTAGGAACTCCTGCAGAAAATGAATCACTCTTCAAATCTTTAAAGAACTATTCAGAATGAAAAAGAAAGTATTGTTTATCGATAGGGATGGTACCCTGATCATGGATCCGCCGCCATCGTACCAGGTGGACTCGTTTCCTAAACTGGAATTTTATCCACACGTATTTGAATACCTGAACAAGATAGCTACCCGGCTGGATTACGAATTGGTGATGGTAACCAACCAGGACGGATTGGGTACCGATGCTTTCCCTGAAGAAACTTTTATCGAGCCGCATCGATTCGTCATCCATGCATTCGAAAATGAGAATGTGTTTTTTGAGAAGGTGTTTATTGATAAGACATTTGCTCATGAAAACAAACCAACCCGAAAGCCGGGGATTGCAATGCTCACTTCTTATCTGAATAATGATGCGTATGATATTGCCGGTTCTTACGTGATTGGCGATCGTATTACAGATGTTTTGCTTGCAAAGAATTTGGGGTGTAAGGCGATCTTTATCAACAATGAGAAAAACTTAGGCGCTCATGAAGTGAAAGAGTCTTTAGATGACCTGAATGATATCATTGCATTAGAGACTTCAGCATGGAAAGAAATCTATGAATACCTCAATGCACAATCACGCATAGCAACGATTCATCGTAAAACCAATGAGACTGATATTGAAATCAGGCTGAATCCGGATGGCAAAGGTGTGTCAGATATCAAAACAGGCCTTCACTTTTTTGATCACATGCTGGATCAGTTGGCAAGGCATGGTGGGTTTGATTTGACAATTCACTGCAATGGTGATTTGCAGGTGGATGAACATCATACGATAGAAGATGTGGCAATTGCTCTTGGTGAAGCATTACTCAAATCGGTAGGTAATAAGAAGGGGATTGGCCGATATGGATTTTTATTACCGATGGATGATGCGCTGGCGCAGGTGGCTGTTGATCTGGGGGGACGTAACTGGATCGTGTGGGACGCTGATTTCAAAAGGGAAAAAATCGGTGATGTTCCCACTGAAATGTTCTTTCACTTTTTCAAATCATTCAGCGATGCAGCTAAGTGCAATCTCAATATAAAAGTGGAGGGCGATAATGAACACCACAAGATCGAATCAGTTTTTAAGGCATTTGCCAAAGCGCTGAAGATGGCTGTAGCAAGGGATCCTGAGAGCGAAGTGTTGCCCACCACAAAGGGAATGTTATGAAAGTAGTGATTGTCAAATATAATTCCGGCAACGTAAGCAGTGTCCGTTTTGCACTGCAACGGTTAGGCATAGACGGAATTCTGAGCAATGACCATGAAGAGATACGCACTGCTGACAGGGTCATTTTTCCCGGGGTTGGCCATGCAGGTACAGCCATGGAAAGCCTGGTGCAGCACGGACTTCAGAAGTTACTGCCTGAACTGAAGCAACCATTCCTGGGAATATGTGCCGGCATGCAACTGATGTGTACACACTCAGAAGAGGGAGATACGAAATGCATGGGTATTGTGCCTTTGAGTGTGAAGAGATTTCCATCTGTCAACAGTTTGAAAGTGCCTCATACCGGGTGGAACACCATTCACCAACTGAAAGGTAGTTTGTTTCAAGGGATTCCTGAAAATGCGTTCATGTATTTTGTTCATAGCTATTATGTGGAGACAGGGCAGGAGACAATAGCAGCGTGTGATTATGGATTGGAATATTCAGCGGCCATTCAGAAAAATAATTTTTATGGGGTACAGTTTCATGCAGAACTTTCATCAGATGCCGGAAGTACATTATTATCCAATTTTTTAAATATTCAGTAATGCAGATTATTCCTGCCATCGATATCATAGAAGGTAAAGCAGTCAGACTTACGGAAGGGGACTACCTCCAAAAAATAGTGTATGATCATGACCCTGTAGCAGTGGCACAAAAGTTTGCTGATGCCGGATTTGAAAGGCTGCATCTTGTCGATTTGGATGGGGCCAAAGCCGGAAGAGTGCAAAACCTCAGGATACTTGAATCCATTGCTGATAAGACGAACCTTAGAATTGATTTTGGTGGAGGAGTACGCACTAATGATGATGTAGATCGTGTGTTGAATGCCGGCGCATGGCAGTGTACTGTTGGGAGTATTGCAGCATCACATCCGGAACTCTTTTCTCAATGGATTAAAACATACGGTGGTCAGAAATTTTTTGTTGGTGCTGATGTCCGTGATGAAACAATCCGGGTGTCTGGTTGGGCGGAAGACAGCAAATTATTGTGGAATGCATTTTTTGAAAAGATGATTGCATTGGGGATTGTAGAATTTTTTTGTACGGATATTTCAAAAGATGGGAAAATGCTGGGGCCTGCAATTGATCTTTACAAACGGATCCTTTTAGCATTTCCAAAAATTGATTTATTCGCCAGCGGCGGCGTGTCAAACATTGAAGATATCAGGGCGCTCGATGCGGCAGGATGCAAAGGTGCTATAGTAGGGAAAGCCATCTATGAAAACCTGGTCTCATTAAAAGAACTGGCACAATTCAATACACCATGTTAGCAAAGCGCATCATACCATGTCTTGATATCAAAAACGGAAGAACCGTAAAAGGTGTCAATTTTGAAAACCTCAGAGACGCAGGTGATCCTGTTGAACTGGCAGCTCATTACTCACAGCAGGGTGCTGATGAATTGGTGTTTCTCGATATCACCGCTACTGTTGAGAAAAGAAAGACTTTGTATTCTTTGGTCAATGATCTTGCATCAAACATCAATATACCATTCACGGTTGGAGGCGGTGTAAGTACCCTTGAAGATTTCTCGAATCTCCTCCAAAATGGCGCTGACAAAATAAGCATTAACACATCAGCCTTTCGCAATCCGGCGATCATAAACCAGGCAGCAAAAGAATTCGGTAGCCAGTGTGTAGTGCTGGCCATTGACACAAAGAAAGAAGAAGATGGCGAGTGGTATGTATATCTCAATGGAGGGCGGATGCGCACCGATACCCTGGCTTTCGAATGGGCGAAGCAGGCTGTCGAAAACGGAGCAGGAGAAATACTGCTTACTTCCATGAATAACGATGGAACCAAAAGTGGTTTTGCAATTGAGATCACATCGTTGATGGCAACACAATTACCAATTCCTGTGATTGCCTCCGGTGGCGCCGGCAGCATGCATGATTTCTATGAAGTGTTTACCAAAGGACATGCAGATGCTGCATTGGCCGCAGGCATCTTTCATTTCAAAGAAATGGAGATTCCTGATTTGAAAAATTATTTATCAGAACATAAAATACCAGTCAGACTATGAACGATCTGGAAATTGATTTTACCAAGAGTGATGATGGCCTGGTGCCTGCCATTATACAAGATGCGCATACCGGTGTGGTACTCATGCTTGGATATATGAATGAAGCTGCTTACCGGAAAACCTGTGAAGAAGGATTGGTGACTTTTTACAGCAGAAGCAGGAAAGTGCTCTGGACAAAAGGTGAAACAAGCAATAATTTTTTGAAGGTGAATGACATCCTGCTGGATTGTGATGCGGACACACTTTTGATCAAAGCAGAACCTGTAGGACCGGTTTGTCACACAGGCGCGGCGACCTGCTTTAATGAAAACAATGAAGGTGATTTTATCGACAGATTAGAAGGCATCATTGCAGACAGAAAACAAAATCCTTCAGAAAAATCTTATACCACTTCACTCTTTCAAAAGGGGATACCTGCCATAGCGCAGAAGGTAGGAGAGGAGGCGGTGGAGGTGGTGATAGAGGCAATGAGAAATGAGAATGAAAGATTTCAGGAAGAGGCAGCTGATCTTTTGTTTCACTATTTGGTTCTGTTACATGCTAAGGGGTTTATATTGAAGGATATTGCTGAGGTACTTGAAAAAAGACATAAGATTGAATAATTCTTTTGCTTTCCGGATTTCTGGTTTTATATTTGATCCCTAAGAATTATTTCTTTTATCCTTTTTCCTGATGAAAACTCTAACGATTGCAATATTGTTGTTTGTTGGATCGCTAGGCAAAGCACAGCCTCTGGATTTCACTTTTCAATCTGTCAATGGAAATTTCTGTGCACCATCCCAGATTAATTTTACTCAGTCTGCTACAAATAATCCTACAGGCTATATGTGGAATTTTGGAGATGGCAGCATCAGCAATTCGGCAAACCCAACATATACTTATTCCTTAAGCGGGACGTACACAGTGAAACTGATTGTGATTTACGCAAATTCGACAGCTGAAGTTTCTAAACAGATTGTGATTCATCAACCCAATTCAGTGAGCCTGACTGCTGACAGAAATTATATTTGCAGGCCTGGAAACATCACTTTTACGGGTACGGGGAAAAGCCAGGCAAATTATACCTGGGATTTTGGTGATGGATCATCATCCGGTAATGGAGGTAACCCAGTCACGCATTCTTATGGAAATTTCGGAACCTACACTGTTTCATTGAATGTAACCGATTCATGGGGATGTACTGCTTCTGCAAATACAATAATAGATGTAAAGAGACCAAATGTCTCTGGAACGGTCAGCGCGACGAGCGGATGTATTCCATATGGTACAAGTTTCGTCGCAAATACCACAATCCCCATAAATAGCACTGTCGCTACTTATGCATGGGATTTTGGAGATGGGAATACGACTACAACCACGGTTAATACCGCTAACCATACTTATACAGCGAGAGGAAGCTATACACCACAACTTACAATTACTACTTCAGAAGGGTGCACTGCCAATTTTGTTTATCCGAATGTAGCATTTGGTTCGCCGCCTCCAGGTATCAATGCCTACCCGGCTAGTGATTCTATATGTGCCTCAAACGATGCAGTTTTAATTGCAAAAGCTCCCAATTCGAATTTGTATATATGGCAGTTCGGAGATGGCACTACTGCGTCCACTGGAGATACTTTGATCAGTCATAAATATAATTCACTTGGATTAAAAACAATTTCCGTTAGAGCCTATGATAATGGTTGTGGAAGTGCTCCTGCGACGCTTAATGTTGAAGTGATAGGCGTTATAGCAGCATTTAGTTATAATATCAACTGTGCAGGCAGATCTAATGTGTTTTTTACAAACAATAGCTCCGGTAACATAGATTCATTTTTGTGGATTTTTGGAGACGGACAACAAAATGACTCTATTGCTTCACCGATGCATTCCTTTCCGGTTACCGGCACGTATAACACGGCGCTTAGGGTAATTGATTCGCTAACGGGATGCAGCGATAATTTCCAAACGCCTATCTATACCGCTGTTCCCAGGTTTATAAACGATGACACTGCTGTATGCAGAAATAGCTATACAACATTCAAAGTTGAAAACTCTTATGCAAATCCCGCAACACTTTATACTTACCACGTCCCTGGAACAGTTTCTTCTCCGATGAGTAGTGAGATTCTGTCTTATAGGCCACTGTACTTTGGAACCTACCCGGTGAGCTATGTTGAAATTGATAATGGACCGAACTATTGTAAGGATACTGCTTTCCTCAATCATAGTATTCTTGTGTACGGACCTTCACTCAATTTTACAATAGACTCTTCAATTTGCATTTATGATACCTTGTCAATAAACAATCTATCCATTCCTTATCGCTCACAAGATTCTATTAATTCATGGCTTTGGAACATTCAGTCGAATTCTATTAAGGCATTTCAACCTTCGCCGCAAGTATTTTCTGCAACAGGAGTTCAATCTGTCGTACTTTATGCAACAGATATTAATGGTTGTACAGACAGTCTTGCAAAACAGGTACTTGTCAATGGCCTTCCTTTCCTGAGGTTAATTCCCGAGAGTGACACTCTTTGTGCAGGCGTTGCAGATAGCCTGATTGCATTCCATACTGATCCACTCATATGGAGTTCCAATGCCACAATACCGTGTGTAAGTTGTGACACCATTGCCGTGGCACCTTCTATTGATGCATTTTATGCCGCACAGGTTACTTCATCGGCAGGGTGTGTTTCGAGAGATACTATACCCATCAGGGTTTATGCACCATTCAACGCCTTTGCCTTAAATCCACTTTCGAGCATCTGTCCGGGAGATTCGGTTACGCTCAATGTAGCTCCGGCAGGTATGGCCATTCGCTGGGTCCCTGCAATGGGTATTCAGAATGCAAATGCTTATGACCCGGTGGTGGCTCCGGTTCAGACTTCGCAATACCAGGCGATATTATATGATTCAGTCGGATGTTTTTCTGATAGCGCACTTTTTACTGTGAACGTAAAGGCTCCGGCTGTTGTAGATGCCGGTAATGATACCATCATTGCCTATAACTCTTCTATGACCATCAATCCGCAATATAGTAACAACGTCGTGCAATATTTATGGTCTCCACGTGGCGACCTGCAATGCGTAGGTTGTCCTGATCCATACCTGGTAGCCAGGGATAATTACACATACTTGATCCGGGTAACATCAGACAGCGGATGTGTAGCTACAGATTCCATAAGTGTATTCATCAGGTGCGATGATGCAAGCCTGTTATTGCCGAATGCCTTCACGCCCAATGATGATAATCTCAATGATATTCTTTTCCCAACGGGGAGGGGATTGGGATTGATCAAGCGGTTCATGATCTACGATAGATCCGGCAAACTGGTATTTGCAAAGAATAATTTCCGCGCCAATGATCCGAATTACGGATGGAATGGCCGCATCAACGGAGAGCCTGCTTCACCGGCTGTGTACGTCTATTTCATAGAGGCTTACTGTGCCAAAGGGAATATTATTATGAAGAAAGGTACCGTTACGCTTTTGAAGTAATAATCCAAATGTGTGTTATTTTTCTTCAATCTCCAATTAATAATTACTTATGAAATTTATTGCCTTAACAATGCTGACTATTGCGTTTTCGTTCGACGCTCAATGCCAATCTACAACAACGAAACCAATAAAAGAATTCGAATTTAAAGGATTGACATTTTTGTCCTCTGCATGCAATGGTACATGCCCTGACATTTCAATGAATCTTTATGAGGATAAACGGATAGAAATTTCCCGGGCTATTTACAGCAGAAAGGGGCAAGTGGACACGCCCTTAAGTGGGAATTTCAAAGGTATTCTAAGTGAAAAAGAATTTAATAAAGTGGTCAGTCTTTTGAAAGTTATAAATTGGGACACAATTTCATTTCCAAAAGTCCTATGTTGTGATGCACCAATAGTGACTTTTATGTTTTCTTATAATGGAATTTACAAGCGGTATAAGTCCATGACACCGCCTCTGTCAACCAATACACTATTTAAATATTTAACTGACTTGGGTTCTAACTTAATTCTGCCAAAGTATAACAAACCAATTGACTTTGAAGACTTTGATTTATGAATCTACATGTCACCAGGGTGTTGGCAACTGATGATGGGCAAGAATTAATTCTCAACTGCATCCATCTTTCAGCCGTCGTGGATTAGTTCCTGTGTCGTACCTGGAATATTGCTCGACTTTCAAACAGAATAGAAAGGGCACCATAGTCTTCGTTTATTCAACATCGTTATTAAAATTGATCCTTCAGGTGTGCAGTTGGGTACGGTTCAAAAACCGGGGATTTTATTCGAAAGAAATTGTATGATAGATTTTCATCAGGGTGAATTTCTGGCATACCTGGTTTTACTGTGGTGCTTTTTTCAGAAAAATAAATTATTCTGATTTGAAGAATATTTCTACTTTTATTTCTGCAATTCATAACAGCCTTCATTTGAATTGAACCAGGATTTCAATTTATGAAATAACACCTCCGCCTCCCTTCCCTCAGGAAAAATTCCTATTTGTAATTTCAGGTTTTGCAATTGGATACTTTTTTGCAAAACATGGCGCGACCTTGTTGCTCTCGTAGCCCGGAAACCATTGATAAATAACCTGCAAATTCTCTGCTGAATAATTTTTAAACCCCCAAAACATGAAGAGTTATAATCAACCCATAGAATTGATCGTAAAAAGTTCTGTAGCTAACTTGCAAAGCAGGTCTGCTCAAAAGACATTCAGGGAGCAATTCAGGAAAGCCGGAATTGAAACAGAGTTTATTTCAAAAGCAATGCCTGCCGGGCCGAAGAAAAAATTTGTTGGTAAGGCGCATAAGCCGGGTAGCGCAAATGTGATTGTGAAAACCAATGCAAAGGATACAGAAGTGAATCCCTGGGACATTGCTCACGTGTCGCTGGATTCGATGGGAAAAGATGCCGGTTATATTGAGCCAAACTTTGCTCAGGAGTTTGTAGTGCAAAGAAAAATTGATGTTCCGGCAAAGAAAATAACTTCCAAGACGCTGAGTAGCGGTAAGTCTGCTGATGACTATGATCCTGACTGGCAGCCTCATAAGAATATTATCTGGCATTTAGATGATAATTATTCGCAGTTGAAATCGGCCAGGGATAGTGTAGCAGGAATTGGTTATAATGTAAGGATAGCTCACCTGGATACCGGATACAGCCAAACACACTTTGTGGTATCAGATGCCATCCGGCAAAATCCATTGCAGCATAATTTTGTAGATGGTGAGAACCCGGGCGATGCACATGATCCTCTCATCGATGGATTTATGAAGCAACCTGGGCATGGCACAGGAACATTAGGAATTTTGGCTGGAACAAAAATTGATATTCCAACAGATACCGGAAGGTTTCTGGATTATCTCGGTGGTGCCTATTTCGCGGAGATCATTGCCTGCAGGATTGCACCAAGTGTCATCCTCATGAAAACTGCATCATTTGCTGATGCACTTGATTACCTGACAAATCTTTCCCTGAATGGTACCCAGGTACATGTGGTAAGTATGAGTATGGGCGGTGCACCTTCCAGGGTGTGGGCCGATGCTGTCAATGCCGCCTATGAAGCAGGAATTACACTGGTAACAGCTTCGGGCAATAATTTTGCCGGACTTCCTACCAGGCATGTCGTTTATCCCGCAAGATTTGGTAGAGTCATTGCTGCCTGCGGCGTCACCAATGACTATAAGCCTTACTTCACAAAAAAGCTGAATGAAATGCAGGGATGCTTTGGCCCGGAAAGACACATGAAAAAAGCCCTCTCAGCATTTACTCCCAACAGCCCCTGGGCAAGAGTTTCATCAGGTACCATTTCATTTTCCGGTGCAGGTACTTCATCTGCTACTCCGCAAATCGCTGCTGCTGCAGCTATTTATTACCGGAAGTACCATGAGCAACTCGATCAGTTGCCGGAGAGATGGCAAAGAGTTGAAGCTATCAGGAATGCATTGTTCAAGTCGGCTTTGAAAAAAGTGAACAATCAATATGACGATGATTTTACCGAATATTTTGGAAACGGAATACTGAAGGCTAATGATGCTTTGAAAATTGCGGTTCCATCAGCAGCATCACTTAAGAAGACTGATGAAGACAGAGTGCCATGGTTTCCTATTCTCAATACCATATTCAAAGCGAAGCCATCTCCAAAGCAAAATATCAAACTTGAAATGTTCAACACAGAATTATCACAGTTGGTATTCTATCATCCTGAATTGCAGAAATTGATAGATGATGACAAGAAAGATTATGAGAAGGTCAGTAAGAAAAAATGGAAAAAATTTAAAGATGCAGTTATCAGTAATCCATCTACCTCGGTAATTCTGAGAAAATACCTGGAAGAAACATCTTCATTCTGATCAAATAATTTCTAACAATAAATTTAATTTTATGCCAATCTCTAAAGTAATCATTAGCAGCAAAAAAAACCTGCAATCCAAATACGGCAAACAATTCAAGGCTGTTGATCAATTGCTCTCTGCTATTGTCTCTTCTGACAAAAAACGAAATGTGGTAACAACGGTGATATATGTGGATGATCCTGTTTCCTCAAAAAAAGCCGGAATCAAAGCGGTATCGTCCTTGACAAGGCAGGCAGCAAAAACGGCAGTAGATGATATTTATAAAAAATTGAAACCTGTGTACATCACCCTTTTTGGATCGCAGGATATTTTTCCATTCCAGGATATTCAGAACCCTGCAAATGATGATGATGATACAGTTCCTTCTGATTTGCCTTATGCATGTGACAACCCATATAGCAATAAGATTTCTTCATTTACTGGACCCACCAGGGTTGTTGGCAGAATCCCCGATATACCAGGAAAGGCAGATATCGGCTATCTCAAGAATGTCGTTGATGCCATTGTAAAAAATAAGCAGGTGAAGTCAGAAAAACTGATGAACTATTTTGCAGTTACAGCTGATGTCTGGAAAAAATCGACCATGCAGAGCCTGAGTAATATGTTTGGCAACAGTGTCAATCTGAAAGATTGCCCTCCGGATGTTTCGCCTTTTACAGCTTCAGACTTAAAAAAACTAACTCACTTTTACAACTGCCATGGGTCACCCACTGATTCAAAATTTTATGGGCAGAAAGGAAATAATTTTCCAACAGCTCAACATGCACCTGACCTGAATGGGAAAATTTCAAAAGGTACTATTGTCGCAGCAGAATGCTGTTATGGAGCTGAAGTTTTTGATCCTGCCAGCGAAGGCACCAATAATTTGAGCATTGCAAGTACTTATCTGAAGTACAAAGCAGTTGCCTTCCTTGGTAGCAGTACAGTTGCTTATGGTCCTTCTTCGGGCAATGGCCTTGCTGACCTGATCACACAGTATTTTATCAGGAACATTATCAATGGCTCATCTACCGGAAGTGCTTTGTTAGAGGCCCGGCAAAAATTTCTGTCTGTGAATGGGCCTACACTTGATCCGTATGAACTAAAGACCCTTGCACAATTCTACCTGCTGGGTGATCCGTCAATGTGGGTGGCGAGCTATGACAAATCTAAAACCATATCTGAAACTGCTGAAAACCGGCGGCTGAATTTTTATAATAAAGGAATAAACCTTGCTTCATCCATCGCACCGTCACAAAGGATAGACATGGAAAAACAAAAAGGGAAAAAACCGGTTACAGACCAAATGAAAAAAATACTTGCAAAGAGCGGATTTAAGGGAGAATTAAAAGAAAATCTCTACCAGGTAAAACTTAAAAACAAAAGAATTGAGGCGTTTGCCAAAGGAATGGGTGGAGCCGAATCCATCATGTACAGGACTTTTATCAAAATGCGGAAAAAGGCCAATGGATTCAGTACTTTTGAAGTATTGGTTTTTAAGGAAAGCGGTAAAGAAATATTAGGGTGGAGATTGTACCACAGAAGATAATTACTCAGAAAATGAAATTGAAAGGAAAAGTTGTTACAGAAGTTTTTGGCGAGGGGTCTAAGAGTGAACACCAGGCTGTGTACCTGGATACCGGTGATAAGAAATACCGGTTGAAACGAAAAGGTGGAAATCCGTTTTATGATGAGGCCCTTTATAACCTTGTTGGAAAAACAATAGCTGCAGAAGGAAACCTTACGGCACATTTTTTTGAGATTACACAAAATCCGGACGAATTGAAGCCGAAAAGTAAAAAATAGGTACGATCTGCAATTGTCATATTTGCCCGGCTTTTTGCTTTACCAAAAGAAACCAGTCATTCTCCAATGGCAGGTACCCGATATCATAGCAAAAGAAATAGGTATTGCCTTTTTTGTTGACGTACTGGTGCGTCATGTATTTAAATTGAAACCCTTTTTCAATCAACTTGTCTTTTTTGACCTTGGCCATTTCTTCCCCTTCAGTAAAAAGATGTTCGAGAATTCGACGGTTTTTCATCATGGCATTATTGATATTGCGGACGAGATTAGTCGTCTTACTTTTCAATTGATTGTTGAAATTATTGCGGCAGTAGTCATCGCAAAACTTCTTGTCGGACCTGCCCCGAACGGGCTTCCCACAGTATTGGCAATTGTTTGAAACGTCCGTCATAACTCAGTTTTTAGGGAAAATTTGAAATAGGAAATTATCTCATTTTTCTGAAAACAATCGTTTACAAACGGCTAAATACGGAAGTAAACGAATAAAAACCGACTATGGCTTTTTGGCAACCACATCTTTGTGTCGTTGATGGCCATGAGTTGAAACCCATCAGCAACCAATAAATTTTAAAACTGCTCTCCGGAGCAAAAAACTAAAAGTCATGAACGCATTAAGAAACAAAGTCCAACTGATCGGCAACATTGGAAAAGATCCGGAAATCCGTACTACAGAAAGCGGAAAACTAATGGCAAAATTTTCTATTGCTACCAACGATTTCTATCGCGGTGGCAATGGAGAAAAAGTAACAGAGACCCAATGGCACAATATCATAGCCTGGGGTAAGATGGCCGAGCTGGCACAACAGATACTCAGCAAAGGGAAAGAAGTAGCCATCGAAGGCAAACTGATGAATTCTGTATATGTGGATAAGAGCGGCAACAAGAAATACTTCACCCAGGTGCAGGTATTGCAAATGCTCCTTACCGGTGGGAAACCGGAACAGGCGAAAGAGTAGGATACAATCTCAATTCATAAAAAAAGACCGGAGTGTTCCGGTCTTTTTTTATCTGTTATTCATCTGAGATGAAATCTTACAAAAGACACCATCCCGATTTCTTCAAAATTCTCCCTATCCAAACAATCCACCTTTCTTAAAGTTCACAACACCCTGCCCAATTTTAAATCCATTATTATAAATTTCAATCTTGTAATTACCGGTTTGAAATTCACTGTTCTGAGACCACTCTACTGTTACGGGTTGTTTTTCTCCTTGTACATAATTCACAGTTACTTTTTTGGTAAAAGGTCTTTCCACTCCATCCCGTGTTATAAACTTTCCCGAACCCAATGCATCTACAGCTACAGGTTTGCCATCAGGCGAAGTGATCGCAATAAAAACATCCTTTGGACCACTTTGTGTAATCCTGTTTTCATCCAACTCGAAACTGATGCGCAGTTTGTCCACCCTTTTAGCCTTGGAAGTTTCTTTTTCTTTCCCACTATGTTTTTCCTGGATACCTACGATCTTAAAATTGCTGGCGTGCAGGGTAGAGCCTACATCAATGATCTGCTCTTTTTGCTGAACCACCTGTGCTGTACTATCAAGGTTTTTGATCACGGAATCCCGCTGTGTGGTTACCCTTACATTTTGTTCAGTTAATTGGGCATTCTGCGCTTTCAGGCTTTCAATTTCTGATGCATAAGTATCGATATTTCCTTTCAGTTGGGCAATGAGCCGCCTGGCCTCATCGAGTTGAGCCTGGGTAGCATTCTTATCTCTCAGTATGGACTGAATCTTATTTTTCAACTCCTGAATATCCTGGTTCTTTGTTTGGATGAGACTGTCTGCCTGGGCATTGGAGGTCTTTAAAGCATCAAGCCTCAGTGCGGCATCATTTAGTTCCTGTTGCAATTCGTTTTTTGCAGAGTCGCTGGTGATTAATTGGGAGGTGAGTGCTTCATGTTCCTGCTTCTTCTTGTTATTATCATAAATGATATAACCCCATGTAGCCAGGAGCGCGATTACCAAAAAGCCCACCAGGGCATTTCTTCCACTCTTTTTTTTCACATCAGTGGTTGCAGGTTTTTCGCTGTCAGGAAAATTTTCATAACTCATAACGGTGTGTTTTAATAATTATGGTTTTCGGTTCTCTAAGAAATCTATTTCAAACTTCAATCCAAATGTACATACATTGTTTAAAATTTGTTTTATTATGTCCATAAGAATGCACCTAACTTTGGCTCCATGACTTCCGAATCAATTATTGCTTCCTGGCAACATCGGCAATTCAAACAAATTTATTGGCTTGATGGGACTGAAGATTTTTTTATTGATGAGGTGATGAATTATGCAGAACACCACATCCTCAATGAAGACCAGGCTGCATTTAACCTTTCAATATTTTACGGCAGAGATGCGGCTTGGGCTGATGTCTTGAATGCTTGCCGCCGGTATCCTGTATTTTCAGATTTGCAGGTGGTATTGCTCAAGGAAGCACAGCAAATGAAAGACCTGGACAAACTGGAATCTTATATAGAGAAACCCAACGAAAGCACCACCTTCGTGGTCAGTTACAAAGGCAAGGCTCTGGATGCAAGAACAAAATTGGCCAAGACCATTAAGAAGTATGGTGAATTGCTGACCACCAAAAAAATTTATGACAATCAATTACCGGGTTGGACCAATGGTTATGTGCAATCTAAAGGGTACCAAATAGATTCCAGGGCATTGACATTGCTGGTAGATCATGTAGGAAATGACCTAACGAGGATCACCAATGAGGTGAATAAGCTATTCTTAAATCTTGCCGGACGAAAATTAATAACTGAAGATGATATCGAATTGTATATTGGGATCAGTAAAGATTATAATGTATTCGAGCTGCAGGAGGCATTGAGCTATAAGAATATTTCGAAGGCTATGAAGATTGTCCAGTTTATCGAGGCCAACCCAAAGGCGCTTTCTATTCAGATGATACTTCCATCACTTCACGGATATTTTACAAAATTGATGACTGCGCAGCAAATGGCAGATAAAAGCGAAAACTCTATGCGGGGCCTTTTTTACAACAACCCGTTTACAGTTAGCCAGGCAATGGCTGCTCTCAAATATTACAGGCATTCCGATCTCGAGAAAGCGATACTACTGCTTCATCACTACAATCTTAAATCTGTTGGGATCGATAGCCTTAATACCCCGCCCGCCAGCCTGATGAAGGAGTTGGTTTTTAAGATTATGGAATAATTGAGGCCATGCCTTTGATTTGCTCAAAAGTTATTCTATATTAGCCGCCATTTCTAATTGAATATCCCCCGAAAAGTCAGTCCTTAATGAAAGTACCACTGTTAATACATTCAGAACCATTGTCACTACAATCATGCAAAAAGATAACGCTTATTACCCTTCCGTTTATAACTTTCGTAAGTACACTACTTATCTCAAGTACTTTTATGAATTTCTGAAATATGGTGATTTCAAATCATTGAAAGCATCTTATCATTACCTTTTGAGGAATGTACCGCCCACCCAATCCTGGCAGGCTACTTCGCGTCTGGGGAAGTTTAATATTCGTAAGGGAACAAATGACTTCCTGTTTATCAACTATGCCTACGAAAAAAAGGTACGTGATTACCTGGCACAGGAAAGCAAAAACATTACTTGCTTCATTGATATCGGTGCATGCATTGGTGAGTTCTGTGTTTGGCTTGCCGGCAAAGGTGTGAACTGTATAGCATTTGAGCCGGTGAACTATGAGGCAGCCAGGGAAAATTTCAGATTGAACAATGTGCAGGACAAAGTGAAATTATATAGCTGTGGATTGGGAAGCGAAGAAAAGAAAGTATTCTTTGATATCAAGAAGGTAGTAACCAGTTCCAGCCGCATAGACAGGAGCCGCATGGATGAACCCGGAAATATTGAAATAAAAACGCTCGACAATATTTTACCTGCAGGTACTTTTACAGATAAAGATAATGTAGTGATCAAATTAGATGTGGAAGGAATGGAGGTGGATGTATTGGAGGGAGGAAAAAATATCATCACAAGTACGAGGAATATCTCTGTTATTTATGAACACACTGTCTCAGGCAATGATGAAATACGTGAAAAATTATTATCGCTGGGAAATTTTGAATTCCGTAAACTGGATGAAGTGAATACACTGGCGAAGAAAAAGGCGTAAGGGCTTGTTACCGGTGACTTGAACAATAATTTCCTGTCCAACTATCATATCCTTTTTGCAGAACGAATACGGCTGAGTGTCTCAAGGTTCATATTGAGATAATTAGCAATAAATTTTAGTGGAATTCGATTTACAAGCCCACCACGGAAATGGACAAATCTTCTATACCGCTCCTCAGCCTGTGGTAACCTGCAAATAAAAGCACGCTCTTCCGCATCCCTGTAATTTTCCTCCATTATCAATCGGCCTATCCTGTTAGTCTCAGGAAAATTGTCATATAAATATTGAACTGATTCCTTCGGGAGTACAAGCAGGTCTGAATTCTCAAGCGCCTGCAAATATTCCTCAGACGCCTGTTCCAATCCAAAATTACGGATGGAACCTACAATCTCATTTTCTTCATTGATCCATGTGGTGATTTCTTTTCCGTCAGATCTGATAAAACCTCTAACCACTCCTTTCATGATGAAGAATAAGGAGTCATTCGGCTTACCAGGTTCGATAATATACTCCAGTTTCCTGACCTGCCTGTGATAAAAATTCTTTTGAATATACTTTTCAATCTGGGACGACACGACTCCAAAGGTTTCGAAATAGCTTACAATACTTTTCAAAATCTCCTTACTCAATCCTTGTTCAGTCATAGCTTTTTTAACCGGTGTTTTTAAGTTTTTCAAATATATTGAAATAAAAATTTATACTATGATTTCTTAGGTAAATTAGGTCTTACAAATTCCCTGCTGAAAAATCTTATTTCGGACAATGTAACAATAATACAACTACAAACTTTGAAAAAGGTGAGCGATCTCGTCCCGCTTTTTAAGAATTTTATATATTATCCTTTATCTGCCGTACAGCAGGATTTTATTTCCATTAGTTTTCAGCGTTATCCAAATTGAAAACGATCCAGTCCCAGTGTGATATCCCAAATTAGTTGGGAAGTGATGATAATTTCTGAGCAAAATAGTCCTCGATTTGGCATGGCATTTTCTCTTACCTCTAATCCTCCACATTATAGTACTTTTGCGCCATTATGAAAGAATCAAAAATCAACATAGCCGTCAGTCTTGACGATGAAAAAGTACCTCACGATATTAAATGGTCTGCAACCGACAGCAGCGCCCACGACATTCAAAAGGCAAAAGCAATGCTTCTTGCATTCTGGGATGGAACCGAAAAAACTGCTCTCCGCATTGATCTGTGGACGAAAGATATGATGATGGATGAGATGGCTGACTTCTTCTTCCAGGTACTCGCTACCATGGGAGACACATTCCAGAGAGCAACCGGCAAAAAAGAACTGGCTGAGGATATTAAAAAATTTGCTGACCAGTTTCATAATAAATTTTCTCTCTCAGAGAGTACCCAAAACGGATAATAAGATTTCACCAGGTCGTATTAAAAAAAATTATGATTATGTCTTTAGAACAAAAAGTTGCAGATGGAATAAAACAGGCTATGCTATCGCGTGATGAAAAAACATTGCGTAGCCTGCGCGCTATTAAATCTGCCATACTTAATGAAAAAACATCACCCGGATTCAGTGGCAGCATTTCCGAAACTGACGAAATCAAAATACTGCAAAAATTAGTGAAGCAAAGGAAAGATTCTCTTGACATCTATGAGAAGCAGGGCCGTGAAGACCTTGCCGGCAAAGAGAAAGAAGAAGTAGAAGTGATAGAATCCTTTCTGCCGAAACAGCTTTCTGTCGAAGAAATCAAACCGCTCATATCAAAGATCATCAGTGACTCTGGCGCATCATCAATGGCAGACATGGGCAAAGTGATGGGAATGGCCAATAAAGAACTCGCCGGAAAAGCAGATGGAAAAATGATTTCAAGTGTGGTGAAGGAGTTGCTATCTTCAAAATAAAGCCAATCAATCTACAAATTTGGTCATAGATATTCTCTTCCTGTTTGCAATGGTAATGGCGGTCTTCAAAGGATTCACCAAAGGGTTTATCATTGGCCTCTTCTCTTTCATAGCCTATTATATAGGACTGGCTGCTGCATTGAAATTATCTTCCACAGTAGCACAGCATATAGGGGGAAATGATGCGCAACCATCATTCTGGCTACCGGTACTTTCATTCCTTGGTGTATTCCTTGCTGTGGTCATCATTGTTAATTTACTCGCAAGAGTAATTCGGGAAGTTTTCAAACTGGCTGCACTCGGCTGGCTCGACAGGATTGCCGGTATCATTCTATTTGTAGTACTCTATCTTTTCATATTTAGCATATTGTTATTTTATGCTGTAAAAATTTCAATATTCAGCGAGGAGGTAATATCCGCATCCAGAGTTTATTCATTTATCAGCCCGATAGCTCCATCAATGATTGAATTTCTTGGAAAAATATTGCCGTTCTTTAAGAATATGTTTGGTGAATTGCAAAGTTTCTTTGAGTCAGCAAGCCATAATTTAAGCGCTGCTTTCATTCTCATGAAATATTAATTCTTAATTAATTGATGAGAAACAATTATTTTAGCATCGGATGGGCTGCATCCGTAATAGAAACAGGAGACATGGAATACCAGGTAAAGCAAGACGGGAAATATAAATTTTTAGAAGAGGGTGATGGCGAGCCGTTAGTCTTATTGCATGGCCTCTTCGGAGCGCTCAGCAACTTTGAACATTTGGTAGAATACTTTCGAAAGTCTCACAAAGTGGTTGTACCCATGTTACCACTTTTTGAACTTGACCTGCTTCATACTACTGTTGGCGGGCTTGCCAAGTTTGTCAGAAAATTTATTGACCATAGGGGCTACGAAAATATCCACCTGCTCGGCAATTCGCTGGGAGGCCATGTAGCGCTGGTACACATTCTAAAACATCCGGAAAAGATACAGTCGCTCACGCTCACCGGTAGTTCGGGCTTATTTGAGAGTGGCATGGGCGATAGTTATCCGAAGAGAGGTGACAAGGAATACATTCGTAAAAAAACAGAGCTTACCTTTTATGATCCTAAAATGGCCACAGAAGAATTGGTAAATGAATGTTTTGAAATCACCAACAACAGGCTAAAGGTTATCAAGATCATATCCCTTGCCAAGAGCGCCATCAGGAATAATCTTGGGGAAGAACTCAGCCAGATTACCCAGCCCACCTGCCTCATCTGGGGTAACAATGATACCATCACTCCACCCTTTGTTGGAAGAGAATTCAACAAACTGATCCCAAATAGTGAGTTACATTTTATAGACAAATGCGGACATGCTCCAATGATGGAAGTTCCTGCTGAATTCAATGAAATTCTCAAGGGATTTCTTTCAAGGCTAAAAACCAGGGCTGCAACAATTTGAGGATTTTTTATGTCTTCATACAGTTTTGGACGGTCTATTTCGTTTATTTCATGTGTACCTTGTAAAAAATGTTGATGTTATGACCAGTTTACAATTGATCAATAAAAATCTGCCTTCATTGAAGTGGTCTGATACGGTGGTATTCGCGCTTCAACTCATGCAGGAACAGACATGCAATCACCTGCCTGTTACTGATGGGATTTTGTTCAAAGGGATGATCAGCAAGGCCACGTTACTTCATCATGAGCGACCCGACGATACAATCCGGGTTTTTTCAGAAGAACTGATCCCTGCTGCTGTGAACAATTCTGTTCATTTTCTGAAAGCAGTTTCGATTGCTAATCTGTACCGCACCGATGTGATTCCCGTGATCAATGAATCGTCGGAATACCAGGGAAGCATTACCCATCTCGATCTTGTCAATGCCCTTGGGAATTTTTGTGGAGCGGGCGAATACGGTGCATTGATCGTGTTGGAAGTTGAAAAAGCCAGGCTGAATATTTCAGAACTTAATGCCATCATGGAAACCAATGGAGCCACCATGCTCCATCTGAATATTTCTCCCATCGCTGCTTCTCAGATGATGGAAGTGACCATCGGCCTCGACAAGAAAGAAATATCTGCCATACTCGCCAGCCTCATCAGGTATGGTTACAAAATACTCTTTACCTCAGGTGAAGACCTGATGGAGAATGAACTTGCAGATAACTATTACAACCTTATGAATTATCTTGACATCTGATTCATCTGTTACAAGCAAGCCAATGCTACAACAACGGGGTGCTATTGCCAAATTATTATTGATTACCTGTCTTCTTTTAGTGAGATCCAATAGTGCCTACACACAAGTACAATCCAATTCTTCCGGACAACATATTCTGAAAAACATCCTGGTACTGGGCAACAAAAAAACCAGGGATGAAATTATTTTGCGGGAGATTCCTGCAAAGCGGGGTGATATCATTTCAGATTCACTACTCAACATCGTTGTGTCAAAGGCAAAGAAAAACATCTACAATACCAAACTATTTCTGTCAGTAGATGTAATTCCGAATTTCTTAACCGATTCTACGATTATCATTGTTATCAATGTAAAGGAAAGATGGTACACCTTCCCATTGCCGTATATTGAATTGGCCGACCGTTCCTTTAATGTCTGGTGGCACACTTATCATGCTGATTTGCGAAGATTGAGCTATGGAATATTCCTTTTGCAACAAAACCTCACAGGGCAAAATGATGAACTCGACATCAAAGGCACTGCAGGGTTCAATAAGCAACTGGATATTGAGTACAATACGCCTTTTGTGGATCGGAAGATGACGGAAAGATTCCGCATCAATGGTGGAATTTTATTTTCAAACGAAATACCTTACAACAGCAGCAACGCCAATAAGCTACTCTATTATCAATCTACAAAACCAGTACGAAAAGACTGGTATTTTTCTATCGGCTACCTGTCGAGGATATACATTAAGAAGAGAGAATGGCTGACGTTTACGCTTAGAAGTTTGAATGCATTCGATAGTATTAGATTTTATAGCCCCGAATATTTTCCGGATAATAAAACACAGGTTGTCTTTCCTGAGTTGGAATATAAGTTCAAGTACGATGATGTAGATAATAGTATGTATCCTTTGAAAGGAAAATCGTATGAGGCAGTTGTAGCCAAACGTGGATTAGGATGGAAGGGTGGAGTCAACAGGCTTTTGCTGGAAGGGCATACTGCTTTCTACAACAACCTGGGTAAGGGTTGGTTTTCTGTGTTACAATTGGGTGGGCAGATCAAACTTCCATTTGACCAACCTTACATCAATACTCTTGCGTTAGGTTATGGTCAGAATTATTTAAGAGGATATGAGTACTATGTAATAGACGGAGTTGCATTTTTTCTTGCTAAGGCAGATCTGAAAAAAAAGATAGCTCATTTTCGATTGCCCACTTTTCTTAAATCCCAAAACTACAGTTCTATCCCCTTCACACTTTATGGAAAGATTTTTTCTGATGCAGGAAGTGTCTATTCCAGAAGGGAGAGCTTGCTGGATAATAAACTTTTGTGGACAGGAGGTATCGGGTTGGACATTGTGACCTTGTATGATATTTCTCTTAGCATAAACTTCAGCTTTAATAATCTGGATGAAAAAGGATTTTTCATCCATGCTTCAAGGTGACAGTATTAAAGCAATGCTGTTTCCATCATTCTAAATATCTTTCGGGAAATATCAATTGGATATTCCTTGTCCCCAATATTTCTTACCGGCTGTATCCACCTGATAGCATTAGAGATGAATACTTCGTCTGCATGCATCAATCGGTCAATTGTACATTCAGTTTCGAATACACGGAATGGTGAACCTGGGGACTGATGAATCAGCCACTGCCTCACAGTACCAGCTACGCAACCTTCTGAAAGCGCAGGCGTAAATATTTGATCGCCTTCGATAAAATAAATATTAGCAATCGATGTCTCACTGACTCTGCCTTGTGCATTCAGGATAATACCTTCATCTGCATTTTCGGCTTTTGCATGCCGGAAAGCAAGAATGCTCAGCAAAAAGTTTTTTGTCTTCAGGTTGGATAATATTCCCATCCCTTTGGTTGATGCCTCGTAAATGACTGCGCTCAATCCTTTTTCTCCGAATACAGGCATTTCTGCTTTCTCAGTTTCTATCAGGTAATCTGCTATTTGAAAATCACCAAATGAGTTGGCAGACCTGGTCAAAGACAATCTTACCCTTGCCTTTTCTTTCTCATGGTTTTTTTTCACCAGGATGTTTATATTTTCTGAAATAGCTTCAAAAAGACTGGTTGGTGTTTCGTATTGAAGAACTTTCATTCCTTTTCTCAGCCTGTCAAAATGAAGATGCCGGTTGATGATATTTCCATCGTGCATTAGCATAGTTTCGAAGAGTCCGTCGCCAAAAGCAAACGAAGGATGATCGGGAGTGATCACCGGCCTCTTGCTTCTGAAAAGAAAGCCATTATAGATAAAAAAATGCTCATTCATATACCATCAATGAATGAGCAAAAGTATAATGTTGCAAAGACTATTCTTACATATCTTCTTTCAGCAGTTTATTTTTCACTGCAAACATGATAAGGCCGGCGGTACTCTTGGTACCGGTTTTTGCTTTGAGCTTATCACGAATAGACTCTATTGTTCTTGGCGATAAGTCCACGGCTTCCGCAATCTCACGTGTGCTTTTTTCTTCACACATCAGGCGTAGAATAGTAATTTCCTTGTCAGACAAAGTAGTATCTTCCTGTGGTACTTTGAATGAGGGTGTAGTATTCTTTTGCCGGAGATTATTCAGGAGGGCCTTGTTGGTAAGCGTATTGAAGTAAAACTCCTGCCGGTAACATGTCCTGATAGCTTCGTAAATTATTTCTGCATCAGAAGTTTTTACGAGGTAACTATTCGCTCCCAGTTCCATCAATTTTGTCACAACAGTCTGATCATCGAGTAGTGTCAACATGATGATCTTGATTTGTGGGAACAGCTTTTTTACTTCCGGCAAGGTAGCGATTCCATCCATGACAGGCATTTGGATATCCAGCAGTATTACATCTGGATCCATTCCGTCTTTGAGCATATTGAGCAGATGCAATCCGTTGTCAGCTTCACCGATTACCTGCACATCTTTTTT
>JBDHYH010000007.1:0-64060 GCA_039811325.1 Chitinophagaceae bacterium
AGTTACTGTAGCGATTTTATATTGACTACTTTTTTAACTACCTCAACAGTTGTTTTTAGGTTACATGGAGACTTTGCGTCAGCAGGGGGCGACGAATAAATCCTCATCTTAGTGCTACTATCAGTTGCATATCCGGCTGACTTAACACAGATGAACAATAGAAAATATTCTCATCTTTTGTATCTTCGGTCAGCAGCAGTTCCGGGCTGGACGTTTTCCAAATGCCCTGCCGAACGCAAAGCTGTGGCCGTTAGCTGCAACGCTAAACGACATTTCGTGCAAGAACTAATTTACAAAATGGATAACTGGACAATTATCAAACTGCTTGGTGGGATTTCCCTTGTATTGACAGCTATTATTGGCTTTTTCTCAAAGTACATTTTAACCAGACTTACACAATCTTCACAACATTCTTACAACAGCGAAATCGAAACCATCAGGGGAGAAATAATTAAGAACAATAGTTTTCTGACATCACTGATTCAAAACTATTTTTCTACATCTCAGAAAATCCTTGACAAAAAAATTCAAGCTTATGAATTACTGTGGACAACCATCTTGAAAATAAAAGATACGTTTCCAAGTGGGATTGCACTGGTTTACCAACTATTGCCAGACTATGAGGTAGAAAAAGAAAATGCGTTTGAAGATTTAAATAACAACCCTAAAATGGGTCCGGTGTTACGTTCCTACGACATGGATACTGAAATGAAGAAATTAGTAGATAATGGAAAAGCTCTTTTAGAATTCAAACCCTACATAAGCGACAATTCATACAAGTTGTTTTATACCTATCAAGGGCTAATCGGAAGAATAACACACAAATTCATTTGGGACTACGAAAAGAAAAAATTGTATGACTGGAAAAAAGACGATGCCTTGAAAGGTGTACTGAAAGTAACCTTAACTGACAAAGAAATGGATTACATCATGAGCATTCAAATCACATCTCTTAATTCATTGACAGAACTTATTGAATACAAAATATTACAAGATTTTAGGAATTGTTTAAGTATCAAGGACTCTACCAATGACACAGTTGAATATTTAAAAGATATTGAGACGCTCCTCAAAAAGTCAAAGTAGAAGAGTGTGCAGCTAACAGAGCGGCTTGCTGCTATCGCTGGCTGACGGAATGAACATCTGCTTTTGGTTCGCTGCTCATCTATGGTTCCGGGCTAAAAATTCATTGTTCAGTCCCGATATCCATTGGGATACTTATCTTCGGCTTCGGGTTCGTTGTTGGGCTAACGTTCGGGCGAAAGGAACAATGAATACCTGCGCAGCAGATAGCACTAACGTTGCAGGCAATAAGTAGTGACACCCTACAATTAACAATTTGCAGACAGAATGAGCAGGACTTATAACACAATTGGTTCATTAACGACTTTAAAATCACATTTAGAAGCAAATAATATTCATGACTTTAAATCCCTAAAAGAGGTAATTGATTTTCAAAGTTCATTTGCAACTTTCAGACAGAAATTAATCACTCAACATAAAAGCTTAATTGACGAAGAAAAAAACACGCTCAATATTGAGCTGAAAAACTTAGAAACAGCAATAGAAGCACAACGACAGAAGACAGAACAAATATTGACAAATGAAATTGACAACCTGAAGGAAGATCTCAATATTTCAATAAGCAATATTCCAACAAATCTATTTCAGAAAATATCCAAAGAGTTAAGACTTTGGAACTATAAACGAAAAATCAAACACAAAGAAAAAAAGTTTGATAGTGAAGTAAAGAAAACAATTAGCGACCTTATTGACAATTACCAAGAAAAAAGCAATCGCTATCAGTTTATAAGTTCAAATGTTGATGAAGCTGTAAAACAGAGCGTGCATCATTCCTTATCAGAACTTGAAAGAAAAAAAACTGTAATTGACAATCTAAACAGTTTCATTTATGGCGCTTTAGGAGAACAAAAGGTAGTGAAGACATTAGAAAATCTACCTGACGAATATTTTTTGATTAATGACTTTTCGGTTTCATTTACACCAGCAATTTATCACAGACAGGAAAATGATTACATTAAGTCAGTTCAAATTGACCATATTCTTGTCGCGCCATCGGGAATATTCCTTATTGAGACCAAGAATTGGAGCGAAAAGTCTTTAGAAAATTTGAACTTACGTTCCCCTGTTCAACAAATAAGGAGAACAAATTTTGTTTTATTTATGTTGCTTAACAATAAGATGAGCAGCTATCATCTACGCTTAGACAGGCATCATTGGGGCGACAAAAAAATATCAATGAAGAACCTCATTGTGATGACGAAAACAAAACCCCAAGAGGAGTTTCAGTACGTGAAAGTCTTAACTTTAAACGAGCTTCTTGGATATATAAACTATTTTAAACCTACTTTTTCAATTAACGAAACACAGAAAGTTGCGGACTTCATATTGCGTATAAATGAACAAAAAGTTATTAAAACTAAATGACTAATAGAAATTTTACTGGCTGTAATAACAAGGTATTTGCAATAGTGCGGCTTGACGTTAAATGCTCAACTTCGATAATTCTTTGGCTTTGGTGCAAAACTCAGATTATGGAATGCTATTACCGCACCATCTAAAATACCCAAACCGTGATGCAATCTTATCTCAGTAACCAGCTCATCCCCCTTATTTAAGCGCTATATGCAATTCATTCAACTGTGCTGTAGCTGCCGGCCCCGGAGCATCTATCATCATATCACGGCCATTGTTGTTTTTGGGAAATGCAATGTAGTCGCGGATAGAATCACTGCCGCCCAGTATGGAACAAACCCTGTCTAATCCGAATGCGATGCCTCCGTGCGGCGGTGCGCCATATTCAAAAGCGCCGAGTAGGAATCCAAATTTTTCCTGTGCCTCTGCTTCACCAATACCAAGTGCGGCAAACATTTTTTGCTGCAGGTCTTTTTGAAAAATCCGGATGGAACCTCCGCCTATTTCTGTGCCATTCATCACCATGTCATAAGCATTGGCCTTGATGGCTGCATAAGGATGCGTAAGATAATTTTCGCGATCTTCTATCACAGGCGATTGTTCAATCATGGTGGCGATATCCTGTGGTTTAGGCGAGGTAAACGGATGGTGGCGTGCTACCCACCGGTTGCCTTCTTCATCGTACTCAAATAATGGAAAATCTGTTACCCACAAAAGTTTGAATTCTTCGGGATTGCGCAGTCCCAATCTTTCTCCCATCAGCAAACGCAATTCTGAAATGGCTTTGCGTGTGCGTTCTTCTTTTCCTGCAAGGATGAGAATGAGGTCTCCATTTTTGCTGTCGCAGAATTTTGCAAGCTCACTTAATTGTTCCGGAGGGAAAAATTTATCCATGCTGCTTTTGAAAGTCCCATCAGCATTGCATTTGATAAATGCCAATCCTGCCATACCTATTTGGGGGCGCTTTACCCATTCTATCAATTCGTCGGTCTGCTTGCGGGAATATTCTGCTGCACCAGGTACAGAAACCGCAACAATTGTCTCAGCTTTGTTGAACACCTCAAAACCGCTACCATCCAGTGTTTTACAATGGACATTACCCATTGTTTTCAGGTTCTTCACCAGCATTTCAAAGCGGGTATCGGGTTTGTCATTGCCATAATTCCACATCGCATCATCAAAGGTCATTCGGGGAAATGCTTCTTTGATTTCAATCCCTTTTACTTCTTTCAATATAGATTTCATCAATCCTTCAAACATCTGCAATACATCTTCCTGCTCCACAAACGACATCTCACAATCTATCTGTGTGAACTCCGGCTGGCGGTCTGCACGCAGGTCTTCGTCTCTGAAACATTTTACGATTTGAAAATAACGGTCGTATCCACTCACCATCAGCAATTGCTTGAAAGTTTGTGGCGACTGCGGCAATGCATAAAACTCATGTGCGTTCATCCTGCTGGGCACCAGGAAGTCTCTTGCTCCCTCGGGCGTAGTGCTGATGAGAAATGGTGTCTCCACCTCAATGAATTCCTTTTCATGCAGATAATTTCTTGTAGCCCTTGTAACCTGGTAGCGTAATTGTAAATTTCTTTTCAGCGGGCCTCTGCGCAGGTCTAAGTAACGGTATTTCATCCTCAGGTCATCGCCACCATCGGTATCGTCCTGGATGGTGAATGGCGGAACAGATGATTTGTTCAGAATTTTGAATGACTGAACAAGTATTTCGATTTCTCCGGTAGGAATGTTCAGGTTTTTGTTGCTCCGTTCATTTACAGTTCCTGTTGCCTGCAAAACGTATTCTCTTCCGATGCCCTGTTCATCCAATTGAGCAGTGAGCGCCTCGTTGAACAAAAGTTGTGTGATACCGTACCGGTCTCGCATATCTACAAAGGTGATGCTTCCGAATTTTCTGACTGTCTGCACCCAACCCGAAAGTGTTACTTCCTTACCGGTTTCGCTTAATCTTAATTCGCCACATGTATTCGTCCTGAACATATCAACTCATTTTATTTTTTGAGGCAGCAAAGGTAATGCAGAAGGACTCAAAATACCTTGTTGTATTCGGCCCGGCTAAAAAAGAAAGGTGAAATTTTTCAATGGAAATCTATGGTTGGCGGGTTGTAACCTTCAGTAAAATAATTCCATGCCTTGGTATGTGGAAGGTTCTGCCGGTGCCCATAGGACCAATATCTTTATGTTCCCAAAGATCGCGAAGCAGATGGTTCGTAGTGGCTCCGGTCAATGAGGCTGTAAGGGTGAATGATGTTGTGTCCTTTCGGTTCAATATTGCTATGGCAAAGTCTTTTCCGCTATTGCCGGATAGTGGTTTCTTCCATACTTCTATACTGTCTGATTTGAATATCCTGAATCCTTGTTTAAAGGCTGCATCCTGGTTCAGAGCGATCACTTCTTTATTGGTCAATATTTCTACTGTTTGCTTCGACATGTTTCTCAGGTCATTTCCTGCAAGCAGTGGTGAGTTCAGAAAACACCACATAGAAAAATGTGACTTGTCTTCATCATAACTCATACCTCTGCCAACCTGCAGCATGTCCATGTCATTGTAATGCCCTGCTGCAGCGTATTTGTACAGGTCAGCGTTCAGGTCTATGATGTGAAGTATGGTACTAAAGTTTGGGCTGATATCACCCGAAATGCGCCAGGAATCTGCTTTCCTGATGGCCCAGGTGCCCGGAAATTGCCAGCAGCAGATGTTGAAGATGACAGACTTTTTGATGGCTCTTGCCTGCTGTAATATCTTCAGGTATTGCGTTTCTTTATCCAGGTTCATTTTTTCACCACCACACCAATCCACCTTTATGAAATCATAATTCCAGTCTTTGAGAAATAACTGAAGGTCTTCTTTGACATGGCCATACAAACCGGAGCCGATCCCGAGAGAATCATGATCCCAGATACTTCCACAGGTGTTTTTTCCTGCTTCTGTATAGATTCCGGCCTTCAATTTCTTTCCATGTATATAATCAGCTAAAGCCTTCATCCCTGAAGGGAATTTTCTCAAATCGGTTAATAAATTTCCATTTTTGTCTCTGCCGCCAAAATAGCCATCGTCTATGTTGATGAAACGATATCCGGCGTCATACATACCTGAAGCAATCATGGCATCTGCCTGCTCCCGGATGAGTTCTTCGTTGATGTGTATCCGAAAGTTGTTCCAGCTACTCCAGCCCATAATGGGTGGTTTGGGTTGCTGAGCAGTAACTCTGGAAGTTAGCAATAGCAGCACCAAGATTGTTGCAACTGAAATTGATTTATAATTGATTGGTGTGTGGAATTTATTCATAGCAGGTATTTTTTCTGATCTTTTCCTGTTTGGATAAAATTACCACATTGTATTTTCAAATATAAACTGAATATCTTCCTGACCTTTTTCAAAAATTCTTTTTCGTTTTTTGCAGGTTCTGACTTGAAGTGCCCTACATTATTTTTTTGAAGCATGCCGGGCGAGGCAAAAAAATGAGATAAAAGGAAAAACATTAGATTTGAATTATGGAAGATTTAAGAATAGAAATATTAAACCCTAAAGCGTTAAAACTAATAAAGGGAATGCAAGATCTAAATCTAATAAAGATCAGCAATGAGCCTAATTCCGCTTTAAAGGTTTACTTAAAGAAGATGAGGGTACACTCCACTTCTGCACCCAGCCTGGATGAAATTACTAAGATCGTTGAAGAAGTAAGAGCAAAGCGATATGGCAAAAAATAAACCGCTTAAACTTGTTATCGATACTAACCTTTGGATCAGTTTTATCATTTCAAAGAAGTTAAACTTGCTAGATTCACTTCTGATTGACCAGAAAGCAAGAATACTTTTCAGTGCAGAACTTATCACAGAAATCCAGGAAACTATAAAAAAGCCAAAACTTAGAAAATACTTTGTCAATAATGCTCTTGAAGAAATGCTTTGGTCATTTGATCCTTTTATTGACTTCGTAGAGGTTGTAAGCAAAGTAATTATTTGCAGAGATGCAAAAGATAACTTTCTGCTGGCACTTGCCAAAGATGGAAAAGCTGATTTCTTACTTACAGGAGATAATGACTTGCATGATCTAAAAAGCTTTGGTGAAACAAAAATCAAATCGGTATCAACCTTCATTAAAGAATTTGGAAACTACTGACAACAGAGAAAAATTAACCTCTTAACCCAGGCACGTTTAGCTAAACGTTTCCCTTATCTTTTCCCAAAAACCTTTTTCGTTTTTATCCGGTTGCGGTTTGAAGTTTTCACTTTCCATCATAGATTCGAGATGAGATTTTTCTTCTGCACTCACCTTTTGCGGAGTCCAAACGTTTACATGGATCAACTGATCGCCTTTGCCATGCGACTCAAGAGACGGAAATCCTTTCCCTTTCAATCGGAATATTTTACCGCTTTGGGTTCCTGCCGGAATTTTAATTTTTGCCCGGCCATCGATAGTTGGCACCTCGGTTTGTGTTCCGAATACTGCGTCTGTAAAACTGATATAAAGATCGAAAGCTACATTGTTTCCTTCACGTTGCAGTTGCGGGTGTTTTTCTTCTTCGACCAAAATAATAAGATCGCCGGGTCCACCGCCTCTTTCTCCCATATTCCCTTTACCACTCATGCTGAGCTGCATGCCCTCACTCACACCGGCAGGAATATCGATCTTGACATTTTCCTCGCCATATACCCGGCCTTCTCCTTTACACTGTGTGCACTTGTTGGTGATGACTGAGCCTTCTCCATTACATTCCGGACAGGTGGTTACTGTTTGCATCTGACCGAGGAAGGTGTTTTGTACCCTGCGTACCTGGCCGCTTCCACCACAGGTGTGGCAGTTCTGCAAACCATTGCGGTCTTTAGCGCCACTGCCATTACATTGATTGCAGGAAATGTATTTTTTTACTTTGATTGTCTTGCTGGCACCATTAGCTATTTCTTCATAATTCAGTTTGATACGTACCCTGAGGTTACTTCCTCTAACACCACGTGTTCTTCTGCCGCCTGATGAACGTCCTCCACCGAAGAAACTACCAAACATATCATCTCCGAAAATATCACCAAACTGGCTGAAGATGTCTTCCATGTTCATACCACCGCCACTGAATCCGCCACCTCCTCGTCCGGGACCGAAAGCGCTGTGGCCAAATCGATCATACTTCGCTCTTTTATCGGGATCGCTCAGCACTTCGTAGGCCTCTGCTGCTTCTTTAAATTTTTCTTCTGCTGAATGGTCTCCCGGATTCCTGTCCGGGTGGTATTTCATCGCGATCTTACGGTAAGATTTTTTGATCTCATCAGAAGTGCTTGATTTGGATACTTCCAGTATTTCGTAATAGTCTCTTTTCGATGTCATTGTATCATGCATGCATTAGTTGATTTGGTTGCTTTTCACGGTTATCTTTTTTACTTACCTACTACCACTTTGGCAAACCTGATCAATTTGTCATTGAGCATATAGCCTTTCTGTACCTCGGCCACTACTTTACCTTTTAGTTTTTCATCATCAACCGGTATTTCAGAAATCGCTTCGTCTTTCTCCACATCAAAATCTGTGTACATGGTTTCGATTGATTTCAATCCCTGTTGTTCCAGAACTTTTCTGAATTTGTTGAAGATGAGTTGAATGCCTTCATTTATGATTGCATTCTGACCTTCACCTTCCTGGTCCTGACCTTCTGCACGGTCAATATCATCCAAAACTTCGAGGAGCGGAGTAATTACATTCAGTCCACCTGTCTGCCTGATTTCATAAATCTCTCTGGCAGTTCTTTTCTTGTAATTTTCAAACTCTGCAAAATGCCGCAGGTATTTATCTTTCTGTGCTTCGAGTTCTTTCTTTAATTCTTCAACCTGGCTGGACAGATCTGTGGGATCAGCATTTGTTTCCTGCTCCGGGCTTTCTACCGGCACTGCGCCTTCTTCCAGTTCTTCATGTTCCTGGCTATGATGCTTCTTACTCATGATTTTTTTCTTTAAAAAATTGGCTGCAAAATTAACGAATGTCAAATCGTTTGCCAATACTCACAACAGGGACAAATTGGCATTTAACAAACCTGTGAATCAGCAGGATTCAGTAATGCTATCAGAAATACTGCCACCTATTTGTTAAAAAGATTGACAGGCATTATCAATTCCCAACGGTTGCTTCCTGTTGTCCCGAAAATGTCCTGATCCAATAGCCTTGAATAGCGCACACCAAATGAAACCGGAACCTGGTTCCACCACTTTGTGTCAAAATACAATTCAATACCAGCAGACTTAAATTCCTTACGATCATGTGCATTGATTCTCGCATTTGTTTGATCATAGAAGGCATTGCCCCTGATTCGTAGCAGGTAAGCTAAATTGGCAAATCCCAGTTCAGGGTATAACAATGGCAGTTGGTAATTCACCTGTGTGCCAGTCATCCTCCACAGGTTCACAGCCTGATAACCCCTGGCAAACGGAAAGGCACTGGAAAAACTAATCTGGTTCAGGGAATCTTTTTGAGAGTAGGATGCAGTGATTGAAAAACTGTGTGTAAGCCCAAATCCGGGCAGAAACAGCCGGCCTGTAGCTAACCACTGAAATCCTGTTACGCCTGAGACCGGAGTCTTATAATTGAGATAAATAGATTGACCAAACCGGGGCAATACCTGGGCCCCTGCCATCTGCGACTGATTGGCAAAAGAAAGGTAGTTACTGATGTAACTGTAGGAGCGATCGTTATATTTTTTTCGAAATGGTTTTTGAAAAACAGTGTGATTGAATACATAATTAGTACCGAACGTCAGTGATGTGAAACTTCTGCCTTTACTGAAATTGAGAGGGATGTAAATTCCGGCGTATGGTTCATAAGTGTTGTAATACACAAAAGTATCTCTGCGAAGAAAACGCCGATCAAGATTAAAGTCCATTCCACCGGTCAGGACAGGAAACCATCGTGCGTAAGCAATAGAGCCGCCGGCTGTTTTGGAATGGTCGGCTCTGTTGTAAGAAACTTTGATCTCTGTTTGGATCGTGTTTAGTAGGTTTTCGCCTTGCAGAGACAGGGTATAAACCGGATCGTCCACACCGGGAATGATACTGTGAAAATTGACCGGATGTGAAAGAGCATTATATTTTGCAGAATGAAATACAGAGTCTGTTCGCCCATATATCAGGTTTGAATTGATATTATTGATGGCAACCAATCCAAAACTTGAAGTCACCAATGGATATTTACGAATTGGAATTTCTGAGAAAGATATATTTGAACGTGGAACTTCCTTTATCCTCATTCCCTGGGAGGTGAAGGCACTCCATGAAATGGAAGTATCACTTAGGGTAACATGATATTTTCCGATAGAGCCGTCCTTAGCCTGCACCATAAAAGTTTTCTTGTCTCTAAGTATGTATGCGAAGAGTTCATCGTTTTTTTTATTACTTGAAGAATAATAAATGGTATCATTAAGCATTACCGGAAAACCCACTACATTGTATGAAAATGGAATTAAGGTTTCAGAAGAATTGGTTTTCAAATTGAATAATGCCAAAGACATTTGTCCCAATGTGTCTGTAACACAGGCGATAACCGTATCTCCATAAATTTTAGGATACGCATAATTGATAATGCCCCGCAGTCTTAGTGTTTCTAACTTTGCCCCATTGCTTACTTCAAGAATGTCTAATGAAGGTGTTCCAACTGCGGGAACATGCACTGCCACAATCCGCTTGCCTGTTTCATCTATATCAGGAGAGAAATATCTCGACTTCCTCGTGATTTGCTTTTGTTTGCGGGTGTGGATATCCAATAATTGGATTTCATTAAAGGCTTTGTAACCCCATCGGACATCCGGCCTCCCTGAAGCATACACGATCCGGCCATTGCGATAGCTAAAGTAATTTTCTACCATATAATCCGCAGTTCTGATACGCGAATCTTTGCCATGAATTCTCAACATAAATTGAGGAACCGATTTCACGCTGCTTCTCAGATAAATGGTTGCCCCGGTAGGAGTATAACTTGGCAATTCTTCATTGAGGTAATAGTCTGATGAAGATTTGGAAACCGTCCTGTCGTTGAATTGCATTTGGAAGAAATGAAAAGCGCTGTCTCTGAACGAGGAAAATTTTATTCCTGAATGCTTCCTGAATGCAGATTGGAACGGGTAAATCAATGATTTAAACGAAGCTGCATCATGCGTTACAGGCTCCCAAAACATAGTACCGTATTTTTCTCTTCCATAAGCGGTGAGGATAAATCCGAGGATATATTTATCCGGAATAAAATCCCGGAATGACCCGTTACGCAGCTTCATCCAGGAGTAATTCTTACCCTCATGCCACAATGCCCTGAACCCATTATAGAAATAGGGTAATGCACCTCTGCCTTGCCTGGTAAAATTTGTTTCCTGGTAAACGGCATCTCCTTCAAAGAACCAGTCCGGCACTGCCGCAGCATTAGCAAGTGCTTGTCCTGATTGGCCGAAAATGGATCTCAGGGTATGGCTAAGGCCAACATCAAAATTGCTGTATTGCTCTACATGGCGATACTCGTGCACGGAAAGCATATCAGGCCACGGAAGGCTTCCAAGTTCAAACGGGCTTTGCAACGGTGTGAGATAAAATTCGCTTCTGAAGGGTGACAATGCAACATATCCATTAGAAACCAACCCGGAATTTCTGAGGATAATATTGATCTTTTTTCTTTTGGTTCCAATATTTTTTTGAGGTGCCTGGTTGATCCTTTGAATATCGGATGCCACTTTCATTGCTAAGGAGTCTATCCCGGTAGGGTAGATAATGGTTGCTTTAGGAATGATTATTTTTTTCCAGTGAGTACGTGGAGCAGTACCTCCAAATATTTGGGCTCCTGCGGGGTTGTTCCAAATTATCATCAAAAGAATTATAGCAGGCAGGCGAAACATTTCTATGGTGGTAGATAAAAAATAAGATGGAAGGAATGACTTTGTGAAAATAAAGAATTATTAGTTGCTGTAACTTTCCTTCTCTATGTCGTCAGGGATGAAAGAAGGCTAATAGATTGAAAATTCCATTGATGAAGATGGACGAAAGATTATACTTAAAAATTAGCTGAAAAAAGCCGGATTACTTTACTACCTGGAACTTACCGGAGGCTACGATATTTCCTTGTTTGTCCCTGAGTTGGTAGATATAAATTCCCCTGTAAAAATCGGTGAGGGGGATATTGAGTTTTTGGTCTGTTACTTTGATATCTTCCACCTTCTTGCCGATAAAATTAAATATGGTGATCGTATGGGAAGCATCAGCATTCTTTTCAAACTCAAAATTGATAAAACTGGTAGCAGGGTTAGGGTACACCTTTACAATCCTGACAATATCTGACAGGGGTGTTGGCTTGGATTGGCTATATCCTGCATAGCTGATACCGGTAAAAAGAAGTATGTAGAAAATCTTTTTCAATAGGACAAAATTAGATTAATTTCTCAAATAGAAACATTAATTAATATCGAACGCTTATTGTTACCAGAAAATTGCACTTTACCAAACTTCATACTCCAGCAGCTCATTCTCCTTCTTTATGCGGTGGCCTTCCTTGATTGTAACATAAACCAGGGCAGCGGCCGCAACGGATGCAAGGATGAAGATCAAACTGTTTCTTACTGTTTTGCAATTCTTTGCAGATTCCTCTTTTTCTTTAGTCTTCATGGTACGGTCGTTATTTATTCCATTTCAAATTTAAGGCATTCGTTGAACTTTTGAATCAAACCTTAAAAAGATGGATAAATAATATTTCAGAATGCCTGGAAATACTTTTTCAACGGCAATTTCCGGCAATTTCTTTATACGGTACCTTATCTTGCCAGCTATGAAATAAAAGTACTCTCAGAAAGGCTCCACCCTGATGCCCAATCCGGGTTCGTCAAGATAGATGACCCTGCCAAAATCAAAACTTACCCCTTGCGCATTGTCTTCGGCCAGCAATAATGGCCCATCCATATCCACATAATCTAATAATGGTAACATGTGTGCGATAGCAGCAGTACCGATGCTGCTTTCATTCATGCTTCCCATCATTACTTTCAGTCCGAGTTTTCTGGCATGTTCTATCATTCGAAGGGCTGGTGTAATGCCGCCGCACTTGGTCAACTTAATATTGATGCCATGGAAATGCTGGTTGCATTTTTCCACATCAGTCTCATATACGCAGGCTTCGTCTGCTATCAAGGGGAGCGGTGATCTATCATAAAGCAACTTCATGCCTTCCCAGTCATTTTTGGCAAGTGGTTGTTCGATAAATTCTACATTGAGGTCTTTGAATATTTTGATTTTTTCCAACGCTTCCTCAGCGGTCCATGCAGCATTGGCGTCTATTCGGAATGGAGCGTCCGTATGTTTGCGAAGTGTTTCTATTATTTCAATATCATTATCTGTTCCTAATTTGATCTTATAAATTGGCCAGGGCGTTTCTCTGAGTTTGGCTACCATATTGTCAATCGTGTCAATGCCGATGGTGAGGTCAGTCATGGGATTCTTTGATGTGTCCAGTTTCCAGATTTTGTATAATGGCTTGCGTTGCAACCTGCCATACAGATCCCAGCCTGCCATATCAAGTGCACACATCAGGAAATTATTGAGTGGATAGATGTGATAGAGATAATGCCAAAATCGTTCAGGTGTATTGAACGAGGCTTTATCAAAGAAGAACATTTTGGAAGTAAGGTCTTTGATCATTTTCTCTACAGGAATCTTGTAATATGCGATAGCCGGAGCTTCGCCATATCCTTTGATACCCATAAAATCCAGTTCTACAAGCAATGCTTCCTGGTGAGTTTTTGTGCCTTTGGAAATAGTAAACGGATGTTTGAAAGGGAGATTGGATACTTTATATTTTACTTGCATTCTTATTTCGATTTTTCCTGCAGCCTGCCGCTTTGCCTGATTTGTTCGCGCAACTGTTCATTGAATTCTTTTGATTTGATTAATGTTTCAAGAGGTATGTTCATCCGGTATCTCCAATAGTGATTTGGATCTGCCGGAATATTTATACGCTCTGATTTTGGGTCTTCTTCCCTGAATGCTTCATTCATCGCTAATAGGTCCTGCATCAGGAAAATAGCCCACATGGAAGGAGAGTACAGGTGTTGTGTAATGATTTCTTTTACAATTTGTGGTTCACAAGTGGCAGGCGCTTCACCATAATGTCCAAGCATGGTGTTATAAAACTTTTGCGTGTTTTCAGCATTTTCATGCCACCATTCTCTCAGTGTGCTTGTGTCGTGTGTAGATGGGGTAACTACGGAAAGATAATGTGCATCTGAAGGATGAAAAAATGTTTTGTTATGTTGCTTTGGCATTCTTTCAACTTCCAGGCTGATGATTCCTAATTCACGCATGACCTCTGGCACACATTGGGGTACCATTCCCAGATCTTCTCCACATACCAGCATCCGGGTACTCCTTTTAAGTTGAGGCAACTTCTGCATGGCTTGTTTCTTCCAGAAGTAATCCTGCCGGTGGTAATAGTAATCGTAATAAAGATCCAGTAGTTTGGTTTTTGTTTCTTCATCCAGTTTTTGATACGAAGATGTTTTGTTAATTCCTATCCGGAAATGAAACTGCCTTTCATTGCTACCTGGTACATCGAACAAAATAACATTACTGATCAGCTGAAACAATCCGTCTTTGAATTTGAGCAATCCATTTTCAGAAAGATATTTCAATGCATCTCGTTGATTTTTTACAGAAGATTTAAGCCTGTAAAGCCCATCTTCTACCGGCTCAAGGAAATCAATCATTACCGTGCCGGCATCCTCTCCGAATAATTCTTCGATTATTTCATCATCGATATAAGGATTGCAATAACGGTTGTGATCAAACGAAATATTGCGCTGGTCGAATTCTGATCGATGAACAGGTATTGCCGGATCGAAGCGACCCATTACACCTTCGAGAGAATCAATGGGGATACTCCAGATTCTGAAAAACCCAAGGATATGGTCAATCCGGAATACATCAAAATAATTACTAAGCTGATCAAACCGGGTTCGCCACCATTTGAAATCATCTTCCTTCATCTTATTCCAGTTGTAAGTTGGAAATCCCCAGTTTTGCCCTGTGGCTGCAAAGTCATCTGGTGGTGCTCCGGCCTGTTCATTCATATTGTATAATGAAGGATTGACCCATGCATCACAGCTATATCTGTAAATACCAATTGGAATATCACCCTTTAATATGACTTTATGTTTGTGTGCATATTCGGCAATCTCACTCAGTTGCAGATGTAAATGAAATTGTACAAAATAGTGGAAGGCTATTTCATGGTAATGTTTTTGATGAGAGGCTGCCAGTTTCTGTATGGAAGTCTCATCATAGACTGCATATTTTTTCCATGAATTAAAATCTGTTGTCTTATTCTTTTCCTTCAGGTAGGAGAATGCAGCGTAAGGTACCAGCCAATGGCGGTTTAATTCAAAAAATTCGAAGTACCTGACATCTTCTTTCAGTGTGCCTTTTTGCAGATCAAACAATTCACGCAAAGCAGAAAGCTTGAATTTCATCACCTGCTCATAATCTACCAATGGCAGTTGGTTGAGTTGCTTTTGTTTCTTGCGGAGCGACTTGATGATGTGTGCCCCGGTTTTATTAGCTACCTTCTCTAAGTTGATATAGAGTGGATGTAGTGCAAATGAAGAGATAGCTGCATACGGATAAGAATCGCGCCAGTTCTTTTGTGCAGAAGTATCATTGATAGGGAGCAGTTGGATGAGTTCTATACCTGCTTGCGTTGCCCAGTCTATGAGCAACTTCAGGTCGTTGAATTCTCCTACTCCAAAACTCCTGGATGAACGCAGACTGAAAACAGGAATGTTGACGCCTGTCCCTCTCCAAAGCGGCCTTTGATAATTCAGAAATCCGTCGTGCAAGAGTGTGATACCATCCTGTACTTCCCAACTGCGAAGCATCCTGTTGTCGCCTTCTTCGAAAGAAACTAATTTTTTGTCACGGAGACTGTAAATACCGTATTTATAGGATGCAGGCCATTCGTTTTCTTCAAATGCGATTTTTGTGGAAAACCAGTTGTTCTTAGGGTTGAGCAAAATTGGATTCTCGTGGTCCCAGTTTCTGAGATTGGCTGTAGAGCCACACAGGCACACCGTCTCATGGGATTCCAGCAAAGGCGCTTTTACCCTGAATTCGTGTGTGTATTTCCTAGCTTCCCTGTGCCTGGCATGTGAGATTGGAGGTAATAAGACTTTAGAAAATGCTTTTGAAAAAAACGGGTTATTCAGATTTCCTGCTTCATTCCAGGTATCGATGATGGTATATTTTTTTTTATTCTTATTCCCTGTGAAATCGATATACCTGTTTTCTTCCCCTTCAAATATTTCAAGCCCGTCTTCATTTTTTACAGAATAATAATAACTGATGATTTCGTCGTACTTATCCGGTAGTTCAATCTGCACCTTCCAGTAGTCCTGGTCCTGGTATAACATAGCGATGCGTCCATGACTCCCTGTGTTGCTCTTTGAAAGATGATTCGATATGATATAAATCTGCTGACCAAATTTTGTACTGTACCTCAAATAAAAATCAAGTACCATTATATTTTCATTTCCACGAAATTAAGTCCTTTGTACAAGTTTTATATGTACTAAATACATACTACCTCAAACCTCATGATTTTTTACTTTGGTACAGCGCCTTAGCTACGGGATTTTTGTAGAGGAACAAATTACCATTCCGGAATCAAAAAATAAATAACCACCCAAACCACAATACAAATACACCAAAGCCGATCAGCGCCGAGAGCCGTTTGTTTTTCTTCTGTTTGGAAGTAAGTGCAAACAATAGGGCAAATGGCCCAATGATGCAGCCTAAAACGAACCAGAGCAAATCAAATTTGAACTTTCCTTTCTGTACGTCATAGTGCGCAAGAATAGTCGCATTTTCCGGAACATCTATGCGCGATAATTTTCGCTGTAGCTTTTTGAAATACATCCTCTGGAAAATATTCAGCTTATGCCCCGAAGCTGTTTGGAAATCCGATACAGACATTCCAATAAAATTCTTTACCAAAAGATAAGGCGGAATTGAAGGGTGGGCAGGCGATGATGAAACTGAAAAAGCAGCCCTGCCTGCAAAGCAGGACAGAGCAAATACGGCCAGGAGCAAAGATTGTTTCATCTGTGGGAGTATCGTTTAATAATTTTCAACAAATGTATTTTTTAAAGTTTAGCACTCAAAAAGAAATCTGTAAGGAGGAGTTTCATTAATAGGAATCTGGTTCGAATAAAAAACCCGTATCAATTTTCGTGATACGGGTTTCAACCACTTTTAACTCAATGACGAGTTTATTTAACCTCTTCAAATTCTGCATCAGTTACGTTGTCAGCATTGGCGCTGGCGCCTGACTCAGGTTGAGCCTGACTACCACCATTTTGCTGCGCTCCCTGGCCCTGGTCCTGGGTTGCCTTATACATGTCTTCGCTGGCTGCTGTCCATGCTGCATTCAGTTCAGCAAGTGATGTGTCAATAGCAGCCATATCCTGGCTCTTGTGTGCATCACGCAATTTGTTCAATGCACTTTCGATCGGAGATTTTTTGTCGGCAGGTATTTTGTCGCCATATTCCTTCAATTGTTTTTCCGTCTGGAATATCATGCTGTCGGCCTGGTTTACTTTATCCACTTTCTCTCTTGCTGCCTTGTCTGATGCTTCATTGGCCTTAGCCTCTTGCTTCATTTTTTCGATCTCATCCTTGTTCAGGCCGCTTCCGGCTTCAATACGTATGTTGTGAGATTTGCCGGTTCCTTTATCTTTTGCAGATACATTGAGGATACCATTGGCATCAATATCAAATGTTACTTCGATCTGAGGCACACCGCGTGGTGCCGGTGGAATTCCATCCAGGTTGAATGTTCCAAGGCTTTTATTTTGAGAAGACATAGGTCTTTCGCCCTGCAGAACATGAATCTGAACGCCCGGTTGGTTGTCTGCCGCTGTAGAGAATACTTCTGTTTTCTTGGTCGGAATAGTAGTGTTAGATTCTATCAATCTTGTCATCACACCGCCCATAGTTTCTATACCTAATGAAAGTGGAGTTACATCCAGCAACAACACATCTTTCACATCGCCTGTAAGCACACCACCTTGAATTGCAGCGCCAATAGCAACTACTTCGTCAGGGTTCACTCCCTTGTGCGGTTTGCGGCCGAAAAAGTTTTCAACAATGTCCTGTACTTTAGGAATCCTTGTAGAACCACCCACCAATATCACTTCATTGATTTGGTCTTTGGAATACCCGGCATCTTTCAGTGCTGCCTCGCATGGTTTCAGGCATCTTGCAAAAAGATCATCTGCCAATTTTTCAAATTGTGCACGTGTCAGTTTTCTTACAAGGTGCTTAGGCACGCCATCCACTGCTGTAATATATGGAAGGTTGATTTCTGTTTCGCTTGAAGATGACAATTCAATCTTTGCCTTTTCTGCAGCTTCTTTCAAACGCTGCCACGCCATTGGGTCTTTGTGCAGGTCAATGGCTTCGTCTTTTTTAAACTCATCTGCCAGCCAGTCCATTACTACTTTATCAAAATCATCACCACCAAGGTGTGTATCACCATTGGTTGATTTTACTTCAAATACACCATCGCCCAATTCAAGGATGGAGATATCAAACGTACCACCACCGAGATCAAACACTGCCACCTTCTGGTCTAAGTTCTTCTTATCTAATCCGTAGGCGAGTGCCGCAGCAGTAGGTTCATTGATGATACGACGTACTTTCAAACCCGCAATCTCACCGGCTTCCTTGGTAGCCTGACGTTGAGAATCGTTGAAGTAAGCAGGTACTGTGATCACCGCTTCTGTTACTTCCTGGCCAAGATAATCCTCTGCAGTTTTCTTCATTTTCTGAAGGATCATTGCAGATATCTCCTGCGGAGTGTACATCCGGCCTTCTATATCTATCCTCACGGTATCATTGTCACCTTTAACCAGTTTGTAACTCCAATGCCCCGCTTCCTGGGTTACTTCATCCCATTTGTGTCCCATAAACCTTTTCACACTCATGATCGTGTTCAAAGGATTGGTAATTGCCTGTCTTTTTGCAGGATCACCTACTTTTCTTTCACCATTTTTCAGGAATGCAACTACAGAAGGAGTGGTTCTCCTGCCTTCGTCGTTGGGGATCACCACAGGTTCATTTCCCTCCATTACAGCTACGCAACTGTTAGTAGTACCCAAATCGATACCTATAATCTTTGCCATATTAAATTGAGTTTTTTCGTTTGCTTGCTTACTGACAAGGTTTATGCCAACCGGTATTTTTGTGATAAAATGTCAGTCAAAAAGGCGGCTATGGCTCTTCGATGCGACGAAATGTAAAGTGTTTTTGCGACAGGTATGAGAATGTAACAATAATAATGGTCGCAAATAATTTGGAAATGGTAGGATAGAAGTGCATGTACTGCACCAGAATATTCAATAAAGCATAATTGAGAAAAAGATTGATCGCAACCACCAGGCCATAACGGAAAAGCTGGATGCGGCTCTTCAGGTAGGAGCCATGAAAAACGATATATTTTGAAAGCAAAAATCCCAATGGAAATGTGATACAAAATGCCATGATGAGTGCTGCATTATATGGCTTCAACACCACAAATCCGAGATCAAGAGGCCGCTGGTGCAATATGAAATGGAAACTGATGTAGAAGAGAAAGAGATCCAATAATAAATTACTGCCTCCGCATACCGCATACCTGAAGGTCTGTTTCGGAAATATTCTCCTGAATGGAGGATAGAAAAAATCAATTAAAGAAATAATTTGATCTCTGAAACTCATGAAGTTGATACAAAAACAATTCCCGGCACAAGGCCGGGAATCCTATTAATCTGGTTAATTGATTATGGAAGTACATAGCGGAAGCCAATTCCTAATGTCAGGGATGAACCTGTGTAAGGTGCGAGCCAAAACATAGGATCAAATCCCATACTCACGCTGATGGGGGCCCCTTCGAATTTATAATCAAGTCCACCTGTCAGCCTGAGTGCGAACCCGGTACCATTATCATGATGAGTACCGAAACCCAGCAGTCCGCCGCCGCCTACAAAATATTGCAATCCCGGTGCACCATTGATCGGTCCCTGGTATTCATATAAACCTTCAAGGCCTACGATTCCGCTAAAGAATAACAAAGAACCCTCTAATGCTGCATGCTCTTTCAGGCTATGCTTGATATTAATACCGCCGGCAGAACCATCGCCAACATAAAATTTAGCACCAATGCCGGTCTTGTAAGTCTGTGCCTGAACTCCTGTAGCTGCAACGTAAAGGAGAGCGAAGAGAATAACTGATACTTTTTTCATAATGTCTGATTTGCAGGAAGTTCTTTCACTCGAAGTTTCCTTCCGGCAGGTTAAAAAAATTTCGCCAAAAGTATATATTTATTTCATTCTCTGATTTGTGGCCAATGCTTTTAGGTTTTTGTTTTCAGTTCGAAGAGTCTAATTCGCTTTTTCTTTGATCATAGTTTGTTTGCTGAGTTTGTCAGACAAACTGTACGCTTGTATGGTGGCTGTCTCAAAAGAAAAGAACTGGTCATTGCGATCCGCCACATCGGAAAAATATTTTCTTTGCAGCCCACTTTGGTGGAGAAACCTGTCTGCCGCCGAGCACGCAATCTCATTGTTGAGAAGTCTGATCTTTGTGAGTGAACCAATAATCTCCATGAGAATAATGAGCTTCGATGAAACAGTTTGCTTCTCCGCGGCGGATCGCTCGCAATGACCAGCTATTGGAGACTGTCTCTTGAAGCATTAGTAACTCGCATGCCCAGGCAAATTTGTAGTTTAGTTGACAACTAACCATCAACAGTTCAACATTAGATCATTAACCATTTCCCATCCAATAAAACAGTTTTCTTTATTTTTGAAACGCTCAATTATATTTCCAGGGTAGGAATAATAGAGGTATTTGTAAGAAAAAGATTCGTCAGAATTGATTTCTTGTTGCCTTGCAAATTTCTACCAGTAAACCGTTAAATAATTAAATAAATCATACGAATCCAATAGCGCCTGGGAAGATGGTAAGACAAAACAGTCTTTCGAAGGCAATTTTTTCTTCGTACCTATTGCGAAAACACTTTACTCCTGACGGACGATTTGTGATTTGAATTATTTTGACTTAAAAAGAAACCATGACAGATTTCTTTAAGCACCTTTTACACGAGTTCCAATTGCCACTGGTAAATCCGGTGCTGATCTTTTCATTGATATTATTTATCATTCTCTTTTCCCCGATCCTGCTTCGCAAGATCAATATTCCAAGCATTATCGGGTTGATCATATCCGGCGTGATCATCGGCCCTCACGGATTCAATATACTCGAAAAAAGTTCGGCTGTCGATTTGTTTTCCACTATCGGGCTTCTATACATCATGTTTATAGCTGGTCTTGAACTGGATTTGAATGAGTTCAAAGCTCACAAGAATAAGAGTATCATTTTTGGAATTTTCACTTTCATCGTTCCGCTCGCCATTGGATTTCCGGTTGTCTATTATTTTCTCGGTTATGATTTCAATGCCAGTTTTCTCACAGCGAGTATGTTTGCCACACATACCCTGGTAACCTATCCTATCGTAAGTAAGATGGGTATTTCGAAAAATAAGGCGGTAGCGATAACAGTCGGTGGTACCATCTTTACTGATACGGCAGTATTGATCATTCTTGCAATTATCCTTGCCAACTCGCAGGGGAATCTGAATTTTCAATTCTGGATACGAATGGGCATATCCTTGCTGATCTTCCTCGCAATTATGTTTTTGGTCATTCCCAGGATTGCCAAATGGTTTTTCAGAACGCTGGAAAGTGAGAAACACTCTCATTACATTTTTGTGCTGGCAGTTGTTTTTTTTGCAGCATTCCTTGCAGAAGTTGCAGGCATTGAACCTATCATAGGAGCATTCGTTGCGGGGCTTGCATTGAATAAATTGATACCGCATTCTTCTGCATTGATGAACCGGATTGAATTTATTGGCAACTCTTTATTCATTCCGTTTTTCCTGATCAGTGTTGGTATGCTCGTGAATGTAAAGGTGATTGCGGGTGCACCAGAAGCATTGATCATTGCAGGCACACTTTCGGTTGTAGCCCTTGCGGGCAAATGGATTGCGGCCTGGCTCACACGAATCAGTTTCCGGTTTACAAGAGCACAGGGTACGTTGATTTTTGGATTGAGCGGAGCACATGCTGCGGCAACACTGGCCGTGATTTTGGTGGGATACCGGGCAAATATTCTGGATGAAAACATTTTGAATGGTACTGTCATCCTGATTCTTATCGCATGTATTGTCGCTTCATTTGCCACAGAGAAGGCAGCTAAGCAAATCATTGTGGAAACAGATGACAGCGCTTCTGATAACAGTCAGCTTACGCGCACAAGCAGCGAACACATATTAATGCCGATTTCCAATGCAGAGAACTTCGAAAAGCTGCTGGAGTTTTCTATTCTCATCAAGGATAAAAATTCACACAATCCTATCTCTTTGCTCACCATCGTTTCGAATGATGATGAAGCTGAGACCAACATCATGAAGGCCAGAACAAAATTGGAAGATTTTGTGAAGCAAGGTTCGGCGGCCGAAACAAAAGTAAAAGTGGTCACAACCATAGATCACAGCGTGTCAAGTGGTATTGCCCGTATTTCCAAAGAGATTACTGCTGATATAGTAGTGATGGAGTGGCCTCCCCGTTCAGGTATGTTCGATAAAATCATGGGCGACAGGATGGATAGGATTTTGGATAAGATCAATCGTACCATATTTATCTGCAATTTTGAGAGACCACTCGTGTTGCACAAAAGAATCCTTGCGGTAGCTCCTCCATTCTCTGAGAAAGAAATCGGGTTTGAACTGTGGGTTTCCAAGATTGCAAAGCTGGGGCAAGAGTTGAGTGTTCCATTGTTATTGTACAGCAATGAATCAACCAAAAGAGCCGTTGAAAAATTTTATAAGAAATCCAAATTGGCAGTGAGTATTTCCTATCATAGTTTTAGCGATTGGGAAGACTTCCTGATACTTTCACGTGATATCACCGACAATGATCTGATCGTACTGGCTTCATCGCGCAAGGGCGCCGCATCGTATATGAGTGTGTTGGAAAGCATGCCACATAAATTGGAAAAGTATTTTTCAGCAAACAGCAAATTGATTATTTACCCTCAACAGTTCAGCCAGGTTTATGACAGGGAACTGTATGATGATATTTCAGTAGAACCGATTTCCAGGGGCATTGAGACTATCCAAAAATTAGGGAAAGGTATTGGTAATATATTTAAGAGAGAAGAACATTAGTAATGTGATCATTATTACCGGAGCGTTGTATCTGAAGTAACAATGACAAATGAGGTAGTGCAGTACTGATAGCATTTTCGGACACGAATTATACTTCAATCCTTGTTAGCGCACGCCCCTTATGCGCGGCAATATGGTCTGTTTTGTCGCTCTTGATTTCATACTGAGGATCATCTGTGCTCGCATGGTGGGTGTATCCTTTGTATAAAAAATCTTTGGTATGTACCTTGATAATCGTTCCGGAAACATACCCTGCTTCGGAATTCCATCTTACGTGATCACCGATTTTAAATTTGTTACTCATCGCTTTTTTTCGTTTATTGCTCAAATGAAATTTACTGATATGAAAATACCCAAAAAATTACTCCTCGCTTTCATTTCCTTTTCCCTCATCTCATTGGCTCACGCCCAGAGAGATACTATCAATATCAATGCCGATTGGCATTTCCTTGTTGACAAAGGCAACAAAGGATTTACTGAACGTTGGTTTGAAAAGCCGTTGGCCGGAAGCGAGACAGTGAAAGTGCCTCACACCTGGAATGTGGAAACTGCCAATCAGAATCACTACGGATGGGGATGGTATCAAAAGACGGTAGAAGTACCCAAAGCCTGGAAAAACAAAAGTGTTGTTCTCCAATTCGGAGCAGTCAATCATACATCGATTATTTATCTGAATGGAAAAAAGATTGGAGAAAATGTGGGAGACGGGTTCGATAAATTATTTATCGACCTGACAGGAAAGTTGAAGTCGGGTAAACAAAACGTGATTACTGTTGCTGTAAATAACGACTATGGCACCAACAAAGTCCCTTACGGCAGTTCATTTGACTGGCCCAATGATGGCGGACTTATTCGTCCCGTCAAACTGCTGGTAAGCGATAAACCTGCTGCACAATACATCCACATCACGCCAACCCTGGATCAGCAGTTCAAAGATGGAAACCTGCAAATAGCGCTCGGCTACGATCAAAAGGCACCTCTTACTTTTCGTGTAACCATCACCGAAGAAAACCAACCGACTTCTCATGTAGTCTATAATGAAACAGTGACTCCCGATTGGAAAGGTAATGAAGCAACTGCTTCTCTTCAGTTGAAAGACATTCATCTTTGGAATTTTGACTATCCCAACTTGTACAAAGTAGATGTAACCGTATTGAAGAATAACAAACCCATTGACAGGGTGGCAGCAAATACCGGATTCCGAACACTTGCATTTCACAATGGAAAAACCTATCTGAATGGAGAGCGTGTGAAACTAATGGGTATTGAATGGACGGCAGGTTCTAATCCTGATTTTGGATTTGCAGAACCGGATTCGCAGATCATTGCGATGTGCAAACTGATGAAGAATGTAAATGCTATTTACAGCCGGCAACACTTCCAACAAGGAGATGTGTTTTATGATTTTTGTGATCGCAATGGAATATTAGTACAACAAGAAGTGCCGCTCTGGGGTGGTGAAACGCCCGGCAATGATACCATTCAAAGTATTTCACTCCGGCAGTTGCACACCATGATTACCAACCTCTATAATCATCCATCCATTTTTGGATGGGGTATGGGCAATGAATTGAGAGCAAAGGATGCGGACATCAAGAAGATGATTGGTATCATGATGGACTCCGCACGCAAGCTGGACCCGCACCGTCATGCAGCATACGTCAGTAATACCATTGCCAACAGCTTTTACAATACACCGGGTTTTGTGCCTGACGCTGCTGCCGATGGCGATTATATCATGATGAATGAATATGGCGGATCGTGGTGGGATGTACCATCAGGCGCTATCGGTAAATACCTCGATAGTGTGAATCTCACTTACCCAACCCTGCCTTTCTTTATTTCAGAGTTCGGTGTGTGCGAACCCAATTTCAAAGGTGGTGATGAACGCCGCGTGCAGGATCTCATTTATCACATGAGCTTGTACGAGAGCAAACCTTACATCGAAGGCGCTATCTATTTTGACCTCACTGATTACAGAACGCACTATCCCGGCACTCATGACAATGACAAGTACCGGCGTCGTATTCATGGTGTGTATGACATGTACGGAAATCCGAAGCCATCAATGAAGGTACTGCGCGAGTTGTCTTCGCCGATTGAGACACAGGGCCTTTCCGGAGCAGGTAAAGGAAAATTGAATGTACTCGTATTCTGTAGCATAGGATTACCGCAGTATGCTACTAAGGGGTATCAACTCTATGTCAGCGATCGGGAAGATAACTACAGGCAAACAAAAGCATATAATATTCCTCCTTTGCAACCGGGCAAGAGGGCATACATAAAAGTGGATGATCTGTACAATGGAAATGGCATCGTAACCGTGGTTAGTCCATTAGGATACGTAGTTTCTCAGAAATCTTATTATTAATTGCAAATACGTTCTGCCATGCCTAAGTTTGATACCGGAAGTCTTATTTTTCTTGACATCGAAACGGTGCCGGGTGAGTCATCTTTCATGTTGCTTTCTGAAGACTGGCAGGAATTATGGACTAAGAAATCAGCGCGGACACTACCGCCTGATATTGCTCCCGAAGATTTTTATCAACAACAGGCTGCGCTCTATGCGGAATTCGCAAAGATCGTTTGTATCAGTTTTGGTTACTATCGGTCATCAGGAAGTGAAAGAAAATTGCGGATCAAGTCGCTGTGCAGTACAGATGAAAAACAATTACTCACCGAATTCTGTGAAATACTGGCCGGTTTTGAAAAGCATCACAAGGCGTGGATATTTGCCGGCCACAATGTGAAAGAATTCGATCTGCCTTTTTTGTCGAGAAGAATGCTCATCAACGGGTTGAGGATTCATGGAAGTATGAATTTCCAAAATATGAAACCCTGGGAGATCAATGTAGTGGACACCATGCACTACTGGCGCTTTGGCGATTTTCGGAATTATACTTCTCTCGAATTGCTGGCGGCGGCATTGAGCATTCCTTCTCCCAAATCAGACATCAACGGCAGCCAGGTAGGTGAAGTATTCTGGAAAGAGAAAAATCTGAAACGCATAGCAGAGTATTGCCAAAGAGATGTAGCAACGGTGGCGAATATTATTCAACGATTCAATGGAGACGCTATTCTGAAAGAAGATGAGATAGAGATAGCGGAGTGAATACCGGTCGGCACCCGGGACAGACTGGTGTTTGATACCTTTTAATACAAATCACCTTACCCTTGAATTGAAATGATTTCGTTTTTTCATTCCGTCCTGCAGTGCAGAAAGGAAAAAACTACTTTATCTTCCCTTTTATTTCCTGCAATTTCAACAACGCTTCCACTGGTGTCAGCCGGTTGATATCTACAGCATTCAGCAATTCCCTGATCTCTTCGAAAGACTGTGAATGCACATCGAAGATGCTCAACTGCATTTCAGGGGTTGCTATTTTTTTCAGATTTTTCCGAAGATCAGCCTGGCTCGATTGAGGCGCTGTTTCAGTATCTGTCCGGTTGGCTTCTAATTGTTTCAGGATTTCATTGGCACGATCAATGAGTGCAGGCGGCATTCCGGCCATCTTTGCAACATGGATACCGAAGCTGTGCAGGCTTCCACCCGGTACTAATTTGCGCAGAAAGATAATCTGATTTCCTGCCTCACGATTGGAGATGTGAAAATTCTTTACGCGTTCCAATTTATTCTCTAATTCATTCAACTCATGATAATGTGTGGCAAAAAGTGTCTTGGGTGCATGAGGTGATTTGTGCAAATATTCAACGATGCTCCAGGCAATCGAAATGCCATCATAAGTAGAAGTGCCACGTCCAATTTCATCTAAAAGAATCAGGCTGCGTGATGTGATGTTGTTGATGATGCTTGCTGTTTCATTCATCTCTACCATAAAGGTGCTTTCTCCGCTGCTGAGGTTGTCGCTCGCACCTACACGTGTAAATACTTTATCGGTGAACGGTATGTGGGCTTCTGATGCGGGAACAAAGCTGCCGATGTGTGCCATGATGGTGATCAATGCTACCTGTCGCAGCAATGCACTCTTACCACTCATATTAGGCCCGGTCAGAATGATGATCTGTTGCGATGCGGGATCGAGAGTGACATCATTGGAAACAAATTGTTCACCAATCGGTAGCGAACGTTCTATCACAGGGTGTCGACTGTCTTTGAGCCTGATGTCATAACCGTCATGGATATGCGGTTTCCGGTATTGGTATTGCATGGCATTGTTGGCAAAGCAACAAAGGCAATCTAAAATTGCCAACACGTGGCCATTCACCTGCATGGGATTGATGAAGTCCTGTAGTTCATTCAGCAGTTGTTCGAATACATGGAGTTCTATCTGGAGCATCTTGTCTTCGGCGCCTGTGATTTTTTCCTCGTATTCTTTTAATTCGGGAGTGATGTACCGTTCTGCATTGGTGAGTGTTTGTTTGCGAATCCATGATTCAGGTACTTTCTCTTTGTGAGTATGCGTAACTTCCAGGTAATATCCGAATACATTGTTATAACCGATTTTTAGAGAAGATATTCCTGTTGCTGCCGATTCCTTCTGTTGCAGTTTGATGAGATGTTCTTTTCCGTTTTTAACGATGTATCTCAGTTCATCTAATTCTTTGTCCACACCCTCGGCTATCATATTTCCCTTGTTAGCAGCGCCGGGTGGATTAGGTACAATTACTTTGGCGATCTTTTCAGAAATGTAGGTACACTCGTTGAGGCTATCGCCCAATCTCTTCATGTACTCATTGGTACTGCGCGTACAGATGTCTTTTATTTTCTTTACCATCTGCAGTCCACGACTCACCTGGAGCACTTCTCTTGGGTTGATTTTCTTGAGAGGAATCTTGCTCACCAGCCTTTCAATATCTCCCGCCTGTTTTATGTCGTGGGTCAAATCGTTCTTGTCGTCTGTATTCAGAATAAGGTATTCTACTAATTGCAGGCGCTCATTGATCTTTGCAGGTTCGGTAAGCGGCATCAGCATCCAGCGCTTCATCAGCCGTGCACCCATTGGAGATACGGTGTTGTCGAGCACATTCAGCAGTGATTGTTGCCGTTCGCTGTAGGAAAGTAGTTCGAGATTGCGAATGGTAAATTTATCCATCCACAGGTAATCGCCTTTGTCGAGTCTTTGAAGTGAAGTGATGTGGCCGAGATCAGGATGTTCTGTGTCTTTAAGGTAATGCAGGACCGCTCCTGCAGCGATGATCCCTGCCTTCATATTTTCAACGCCGAAACCTTTTAGACTGGCCGTTCCGAAGTGTTTGAGTAATGTTTCGGTACAGTAGGCTTCTGCAAATATCCATTCATCAAGTCCATAAGTATAGAACTGTGAACCATATCTCGATTTGAAGTATTTCTGTTTGTTCTTTTGGAAAATAACTTCCGCAGGTTGCAGGCTCTGCAATAGTTTGTCTGCATATTCTTCATCACCTTCGGCGATAAAAAATTCTCCTGTTGAGATGTCGAGAAAAGCGAGGCCGGTCATGTTTTCCCCGGAATGAATTCCACAAAGAAAATTATTACTGTTGTGCTCCAGCAGTTGATCATTGGTAGCTACTCCCGGTGTAACCATTTCCGTTACACCGCGCTTCACGATTCCTTTGGCCAGTTTCGGGTCTTCCAATTGATCGCAGATGGCCACGCGGTATCCTGCTTTCACCAACTTATGCAAATAGGTATCGAGCGCATGATGCGGGAACCCTGCCAGTTCGGTAGCTGTAGCTGATCCGTTGTTTCTTTTGGTGAGTGTAATGCCGAGAATGCGGGAGGCAGTAATGGCATCCGTTCCGAAGGTTTCATAAAAATCACCTACCCTGAACAACAGGATGGCATCAGGGTACTTTGCCTTGATGGCATTGTGTTGTTTCATTAAGGGAGTATCACTTTTTGCCATAGCTGCTGCATATTCTTGAACCGACATTTTACTTTGCTCAACCCAAAACCTCTGATAAGACACCAGTTTCTGGTTGCTGAAGACGCCAACCATTAGAAGACTCTAAAAGCGAGTGTCCTCACCCGCCTGAGAAATCCGATACCCATCGGATTCGGGAAGTGCCCGTGTAAACACATTCGGTTAATTTTGCAAATTAATATTCTTTTGATGAGAAAACTGAGCATGGATGAATTGAACAGGAAATCAACGGATGAATTTTTAGTTTCAGAAAAATTTCCGGTGGTGGTTGTTTTGGAAAATGTCAGGAGCGCCTACAATGTGGGAAGTGTGTTTCGCACAAGCGATGCCTTTTCAGTGGAAGAAGTGTTGCTGGTAGGATATACCGCCTTTCCGCCACATAAAGAAATTGCCAAAACCGCTCTGGGTGCTGAAAACTCCGTTGTCTGGCAGCATTTCAAAACATCGGCTGAGGCGGTTCAATATCTCAAAGAGAAAGACTATTACATATTCGGTGTGGAGCAAACAACGGAGAGTATTCCGTTACAGTCGATTGGAAAATTTGCCAAAGGTCCTATTGCCCTTGTTTTTGGAAATGAAGTGACTGGGGTGAATCATGATACACTGGAACTCTGTGATGGATGTTTGGAAATACCACAGTTTGGCACCAAACATTCGCTGAATATCTCCGTAGCTGCCGGTATGGTAATTTGGGAAGCTGTAAAGAATTATCCATTGTTTAAAAAAGAATCGGAATAATGGGCAGGATTCTTTGCATAGACTTTGGCAGCAAGCGATGCGGAATCGCTGTTACAGATCCACTGCAGATCATCGCTACAGGATTGACAGCAGTAACCCCAAAAGAATTGATTCCATTTCTGAAAAGATATGCAGCCTCAGAACCTGTAGAACTGATCCTGATTGGCCTTCCCAAAAATCTCAACGGATCTGATACACATGCTACAGCCGGTGCTCAGAAAGCATTTGAGGATATTCGGAAAGCACTATCAAATATTCCTGCTCAGCAAATCGACGAACAATTTACATCGAAGCGTGCAGCAGAAGCGCTTCATCAGATGGGTATGAAAAAATCGCAGCGAAGGATCAAAGAGAATACTGATATTGTAGCTGCTACGATAATGCTGCAAGATTATTTGGCAGAAAGATGATAAACTTTATTATTCGAAAAACCAACCTTTGAAATTTTTTCTTAATTGGTTTCATACTTGTTCAGGTTAGGTGTTTTGCCTCTTACGTGCCCCGATTATTATAATGATCTTTTTTACAAAGGTTCGACCTCTCCGAGGTCGGATTGGGAGGTGGCACTTTTTGTCATTACAAATGTTCAGCCTCTCTGAGGTTGAGTTGGAAGGTGCATCATTCTTCTCACAATACTTTAAGGTCGTTTAGGTCGTGATGATACTCTTTTTCCTATTGACCTTAGAAAGGTCAAACATTTGTAAAAAAAATCTGTACCATGCCTTGACGATCCCAGCGGGATCGCACATATCAATTGAAATGATTTTTTCAAATCCACAACAAATCATCTCTAAAATGCTTAACTGCTAGACTGAATGTTTTTATCTGTCCTTTAAAGAGCAATCTCAGCCAACGTTTGAGAAAAAATATTTTATGCACAAATTTTGAAAGCTTACCTATATGGTTCTGGCTTGTTCAGGCAAGGTCTGAAGAAGGAGGCTGATTTCTTAACATAGGTCAATCGATTGCCCTGCCATCAATTCTATTTTTGCAATACAAAATTTGAATATTATGGCAACCCAGAAAAATGTAGAATTTGTGATGGCTCCGGTGGCGCCCCACTTTGTCGGCGATGGCTTCCGGGTGCATCACTTTATTCCAAACGGTTTTCGTTTGGACATGGAAAGAATGAATCCATTTATCATGCTGGATTATAACTCTAAGTTTTATTTTCCTCCCGCAAGTAAGCCACGAGGTGTAGGTGTACATCCTCATAAAGGTTTTGAAACCGTTACCATTGCTTACAAAGGAAGGGTGGCACACAAAGACAGCAGTGGAGGCGGTGGTGTGATTGGCGAAGGTGATGTACAGTGGATGACTGCAGCTTCAGGTGTTTTGCACAAAGAATATCATGAGGAAGAATGGAGCAGGAAAGGTGGTGATTTTCAGATGGTGCAATTGTGGGTAAACCTTCCAGCTAAAGATAAACGGTCAAAACCAAAGTACCAGGCTATTTCCAACCAGATGATCAACCGTTATCAGTTGGAGAATCATGGCGGCGAGATAGAAGTGGTAGCCGGGCAATACAAAGAAGTAAAAGGTCCGGCATCCACATTTACTCCGGTACATCTCATGAATGCGAAACTGAAGAGTGGTGCAAAAGCTGACTTTACTTTCCCTGCTCATTACAATACTGCAATGGTAGTGATTGAAGGAAGCGTAATGATCAATGGTACGGAAGAAGCTCCGACAAATCACTTTGTGTTATTTCAAAATGACGGTGAAACGTTTACTGTCGAAGCCGGGGAAGATTCCGTTGTGTTAATAATGAGCGGTGAGCCTATCAACGAACCCATTGCTGCACACGGTCCGTTTGTAATGAACACGCAGGCTGAAATAGTGCAGGCATTCAATGAATTTAACCGTGGAGAATTTGGCCACCTGGAAGATTAGGGGCAGATGCAACCGGTAGTTGACATTGGCTGTTCCTGAAATATCATGGAAAACGTAATTGAAAAGCCAGAGCAAGGCCTGTAAGAAATGTTTACGGGCCTTTTCTTATTACCATCATTCTACCTCAAGTACAATATGACATATTCGTGATAAAATTCCGATGATGAGTTTTCAATTTTGCAGCCGGAATCATGGTCAGGAAATTTATACTATTTATTGCGGTTTGCGGATTTTATTCATCGCTATTGGCACAGGATGTGGCCGACAGTACGGATAAGATACTCGATGAAGTAGTGGTAACAGGCACACGTACTGAAAACAAAGTACGCAATCTGCCGCTGCCCATCCAGGTGATCAGTGCGAAGACAATCGAAAAATCAGGAATTGAAGATTTGCTTCAAATTCTCCAGATGCAGACAGGCCTTGTGGTTGCTGTCAATCCGTTAGGTGTTTCGCTGCAGGGATATCCGAATCCGTTTGGGAGTGGGATTCAAATGCAGGGAATGGATCCGGCGTACTCATTGATTCTGGTAGATGGGGAACCGCTGACGGGCCGCAATGGTGGTATTCTGAACCTCAGTCGTATTACTACTGCCAATATTAGCCGTATAGAAATTCTGAAAGGACCTGCTACAAGTCTTTACGGCTCTGATGCACTTGCGGGTGTGATCAACATCATCACAAAGGTGCCAGAAAAAAATTCGTTTAACGGAAGAATCCAATATGCTTCTAATAATGCAATGGGGATAACACTCTCGGGAGGTATCATTGCAGGCAAGACCTCCATTCAATTGCTGGGACGTCGCTATCAGAATGATGGTTGGGACCTGGACAAGAGTATTTATGGTAAGACCATTGACCCATACACTGATTATTCATTCGATGTAAAGACCATTACAAAGTTCGATAAGAAGAATTCACTTACGTTGTCAGCAAGGTACTATCACGATAAACAGAATAACAATTATCTTATTGATGAAAGAGGTAAACCCGAGGTGATCAATGGAAATACTTATGAAGAAGACAAGAGCCTGTATGCAAAATGGGATCGAAAGATCAATGATCGTTTGAATTTTGTTGCCGGTCTTTATACGATTGGGTACGATAATCATTCCAACGCATTTTTGAAATCGAATGATTCGTTGTATGAAAAGATTACATTCAACCAATATCTCATAAAGCCGGAAGTACAGGTGAATATTGGCCCTGCAGATCAATTGCTGGTGACAGGTGCGGGCTATCATCACGAATCGGTGAAGAGCAGCAGGTATGGCCGGGACCGGATAATGGATTCGTGGTTTTTGTTTTTGCAAAAGCAATTTGTCGTCAACGAAAAGCTGAATATTATTGCCGGAGGCAGATACGACAAAAATTCTCTCTATGCAGCGCAGTTCAGTCCTAAGTTAGCAGCAGGTTACAAGGTCAATTCCAACCTGATACTCAAAGGTAGTGTGGGGGCAGGTTTTAAGGCACCGGATTTCAGGCAGCAGTTCCTGGATTTTTCTAACAGCCTGGTAGGTTATACGATCATTGGCGCAAGAGAGTTAGGCAATGGATTGACGAGGCTGAAAAGAACCGGGCTCCTTTCTGAGTCGATTGACATTACTCCATACCTGAATGGTTTGGAATTATCTCCCGAGCGCTCGGTAGGATACAACCTTGGAATAGACTTCACTTATTCCTCCAATTTATTCTTCCGGGTAAATCTTTTCAGGAATGATGTAAACCATCTGATAGAAACTTATAATCTACCATTCAATCAAACTAATGGTAAGGCTGTTTTCAGCTATCAGAATATTGATCGCGTTTTCACCGAAGGTGCAGAAGCGACGATCAATTATTCCCTGGATAAAAACTGGAAGTTCATCACGAGTTATAATTACCTGATTGCAAAAGATAAAGACGTAGTGGATGAGATCAGAAGTGGCAAATTATATCGTCGTGATCCCATCACGGGTTATTCACATATAGTCAGGTTGAGTGATTACAAAGGACTATACAACCGAAGTAAGCATACGGCAAACCTAAATGTCCAATATACAAATCATGAATGGGATGCCAGTGCGCTGCTTTCTGTGAAATACCGTGGCAGGTATGGATTTCAGGGCATCAACAATTCTACAGATGGTAATACGATTCTCGATGATCCGAGAGAGTTTGCAAAAGGGTATGCATTGGTGGACCTGGTACTATGTAAGGAACTGAACAAGAATTTCAGTTTGCAGGCTGGAGTAGATAACATCCTGGACTACACGCAACCCGCATTATTGCCTGCCCAGTTTGGCCGGGGCTATTTTATCAATGTGAATTTTAAATTTTAAATCTCAATTATAAAAACAAGTACCATTATGAAAATGAAGAAAATCGCGTTACCTCTATTATCCATTGTGTTGCTGGGTGCAGGATTGACATCTTGTAAGGACAAAAAGGTGGAAACAAAAGTTGTGGTGACAGATTCAATTGCCTGGAATTTCCAATCATCTCACCACGTTTTCTACAGCCTCAGTGAAGGAAAAGAAATAACACTTGCAGATTCTGCTACTGCTAAATGGGATATTGGTTTCAACCTGGCAACTATCATTCTGAACAGCCATGCCAGCGGGCCGGGACAGGCAGGAGTAATTGTGAAAACAGGCAACTACGAATCTGCAACCAGTGCGCCAACTGATGGATATTCTTACGATACTACCGCTTTGCAATTAGCTATCAACAGCAATCCCTTCAGCCCAAATGCATGGTATGTGTACGACCCTGTTACGCATGCTTTCAGCCCTAAAGCAGGACAGTATTTTATCGTTAAGACTGCAGATGGCAAGTATGCAAAACTGGAGATGATTAGTGTAATCCCGGTTATAGATCCGGGGGCGTTGTATCCGAAGACCCTGATCTATAAATTCAGATATACTTACCAGTCTAATGGTTCGGTGAATTTTAATTAGAAGTTTCTTTCCAAATCGTAAATAAAGGAGGGATAGCTCAGGCTGTCCCTTTTTTACTGCTTTGACATCCCATTTCCGGGAAAAGATTGCACAAAAAAATAGCCTCAATCAAGAGGCTATTAATACTATCATCTTCCGCTGGTTCAATACAATTCAATACACTACTATAGTGGATGGCCTGTTCTTAATTTTTTCTGATGCCTTTGTGAAAAATATGGATAACGTACCTCCGTGGCATGTAGCAGATGTAAAAGCCGTATCTACATAATCCGGTAGATCAATCTCTCTCAGGAAAGTTTCCATCTTTGTGGTGATCTTTTTCCTGCTCTCCGGCTTACGGTTGGTCATAAAGCCAAGAACACACAGTTTACCTTCTTCATTGATATTGACTAAAAGATTTTCTCTTCTCATGCCAGGAGCTGTCAATTCTACTTTGTAGCATTCTTTGGTTTCTGAAACTGATACCTGAGGATTAAGTGTTGTCTTCCTGGAATCAAAGTAACCATCAGCGATAGCCTTTATCATTTTACTCTGTGGAATGTATGCGCCGGGATACGCTGTTTCGTTTTTGGGGTTGATTGAAAGTGGTTGCATGGTTAAACATTTTTTGGATCAGTGAATAAATTTTCTTTCGGGAGAATCGGAACACTGTAATTTACCCAAAAATCCAACAAACTCAAATTATTCCTTTACAAAAACGGGAAATTTTTTTGTGTAACTCCGAAACGATATCCCCTGTTGACAAACTCAAATTTGATGCCATACGGTAATACCTGAAATGATAAATTTATTTTCTCTTCTTTTTTCGGTGTTTATAACCATAGATGTCTTCGCACTTGTCAATTAGCTCGATGAATTGGTTTTGCAGGTATTCATTGCCAGGGTAACGGGCAGACACGGCCAAACTCCTGATAGAATCCCATGATATTTCCGGAGCGTATATGGATTTTTTTAATTTGAGGCCAAGCATTGCAACTGCTGTAGCAAACTGCAACTCTCTATTGAGCGATGTCATAGGAATGTAATAATTGAATGCATCGAATAGCTGGAAATGTGAGGCGGTATCTTCTGGCAATACGTAGTGAATGGAGAGATGAGCTATTATGCTGCCAGGTGCACGATTCAGATTGACGGTGGGTTCTATTTCAAAGAGAATAGTATTACCTGCTCCGGAGCCCACTTCACCTCCCTCAGGTTCACCGATACCATTATTAAATCCGCTCTTTTTATTGTCATAACCGATTAGCCGGTATTTAGCGACTGTTAGGGAATCGAATTTGGCGTTAATAAATACATCATTAGCCACTGCATACATGGTTTGAGTAAACTGCATCACCAACACCTTCTCAGCTTCCTGAATGTTATCAATATATGCAAAATTGCCACTGCCTTTTTTTGCCAGTGTTTCAATTTTTGAGTCTTTGTAATTGCCCATACCGACCCCAAGGCAGGTAAGATACACTCCCGATTTTTTTTCTTCAATAATCAAGTCTTCAAGTTCTTTCTCTGAAGTAATACCAATATTAAAATCACCGTCAGTGGCAAGGATAATACGGTTGTTGCCTCCCTTGATAAAAGTGCTCTTTGCTAATTTGTAAGCGGTCCGGATAGCGGCTTCGCCCGGAGTGTCGCCACTGGCATTCAGTTGTTCGATAGATTCAGATATCTTCTCCTTATCAGCACCACTGGTAGGAGTCATCCATATCCCTACTGTACCTCCATACACCACGATGGAAACCGTGTCAATAGCTCTCAGATTTTTTACAAACAACTTGAATGCTTCCTTTAATAGAGGTAACCGATTGGGCAGATCCATACTCCCCGACACGTCGATAAGAAATACAAAATTGGATGGAGGTACCCTACTCAGGTCGATTTTCTTTGCCGATAGATTGATGTACATGAGCCGGTGTTGTGGATTCCATGGGCAGTCTGTGAGTACATTTTCTACACAAAAAGTTTTTCCGGTATCCGGTTCCTTGTAGTTGAAATTGTAATAGTTCAACATCTCATCTATCCTCACTGCGTCTTTAGGTACAGCCATATTCTGGTTGATGAACCTGCGGATGTTGCTGTAGGACGCTTTGTCGATTCGAATACCGAAGGAAGTTTGTGCCCTGCTTGTAGTCTTGATAAAATCATTTTCCAATAGTGTGCTGTATGTTTCACCATAATATACAGATATATCACTCATCGCTTCATCCACTCCTGTCGTTACAGTAGCCATTTTCTTTACAAGCGGTTCATCCTTCTTGTTTGATAAGTGTAGGGTGATATGCTGGTATTCATCGGTCTTGACCCTGGACCAAACAGTATCAAAACCTTCTTTAGTGATGATGAGTGAATCATATAAGGAGGAAGAAGGTATTCCAAATCCACCGGTAAATCCACTGTAATAAACACTACGGGTAGATGGCCGGTAGATCTTTGCATTCTGGACAGGCTCCTGTTTGGTATTCCTGATATCTCCACGAATATAGTATTGGCATTTGGAACTGTATCCAATTAAAACAATCAGTATAGTAAGTAGCGCCTTTGGCAATTCAAACTTTCTTTAAAGTTATCAAAATTAGACACATCGCCTTTTGGTTAACATATTTATGTAATTTGTTTGTGATAGGAAGTAATCACCGGTCCAAATGCGGTATAACGCTAAACATGAGTTTTTGTTGCTAATAACCAATGTGTTTTAGCAGAAGTGAAATTGAAACTTAAAAATCATAAAACAAACACGGGGTTGAATTTCCACCTTATTTTTGCGCTCGCATGAAGATACTGGACAGGTACATATTGAAAAAGTTTTTTGTCACTTTCCTGTTTTGTATTGTGGCAATGACCATATTAGTAGTGGTAGTGGACCTGAGTGAGAAGACAGACGATTTTGCAAAGACAGGCCTTTCGGCTAAACAGATATTTACTGACTATTACCTTGGTTTTATTCCGCATATAGACGCTATGCTTTTTCCTTTGTTCCTGTTTATTTCTGTTATCTTCTTTACATCCAAGATGGCGGGCAGGAGTGAGGTGATTGCCATACTCAGTGCAGGTATCAGCTTCAAACGGTTCCTGCTTCCTTATTTTATCTCCGGATTATTCTTTACAGCATTTTTGTGGTGGGTGAACCAATACATTTTGCCTCCGGCAAATGAGAAGTGGAGCACATTCAATTCCAAATACATCGATTTCAATTATGGAGGATACGTGAATACTTCTACTATTTCTGACAAACATTTCAGATTGGATTCATTTTCGTATGCGGGTGTACGTTACTATGATACAACCAGTAAGAGCGGCAGCAATTTTTTTATCCAGCGGTTTGATACTACTGCTCTTGTTTACAACTTGCATGCTCAGGGTATTCGCTGGGACACAGCAAAAAAGAACTGGCAACTGACATCTGTGAAGATTCGAACCATCAATGGCCTGAAGCAAACATTGAAAGATACTTCCACATTAAGCCTTAAACTGAATTTCAAGCCCCGCGACCTGACGACGGATGCCTACATGAAAGACAAACTCACAACACCAGAGTTGAGTGAATTTATTAAGCTCGAAAAGATGCGGGGAGGTGAAGATGTGAATTCGTTGATTCTCGAAAAGCAAAATCGAAATGCGACTCCTGTATCTGTGCTGATACTTACCATCATCGGAGCTACAATCGCTTCGCGGAAAATCCGTGGCGGAAGCGGGTTTCATCTTGCAGTAGGCGTATTGATTTGCGTGGTATATATCCTTGTTGGAAGATTTTCTTCAGTATTCTCCATGAAAGCACAATTCAATCCGGTACTGGCAGCATGGCTCCCCAATATCGTATTTGCCGGGTTGGCTTATTATCTGTACAAGAAAGCAGTGAAGTAATATGAGTGTAAGTTGGCAAAATAATAACCAGGATCAAATCAGGAAATTCAAGTCGTACCTGAAAAAAGCAGATGTACGCCGTGATTTAAAAAAATTACCGGGCTTACATGAAGAAGCAGTAAAACAATATGATTGTTTATCTTGTGGGAACTGTTGTAAGAACTATTCTCCACGATTCAAAACACCGGATATCAAGCGCATTGCACAGCATCTGAAACAAAAGGAGAGTATTTTTATTGAGAAATACCTCCGCCTTGATGAAGATGGTGATTATGTTACGAAAGCTTCTCCTTGTCCATTCCTCGGCGCTGATAATTACTGTAGCATATATGAGCAACGGCCTTCTGATTGCCGCAGGTTTCCATACACTGATGAAGATGTATTTTTGAAAAGGCAAAACATAACTCTGAAGAATGTTACGTTTTGCCCTATTGCCTTTCATGTGCTGGAGCGCCTGTCTGAAAAATAACCTATTTGTCAGCAGATTTTTTGATCAGTGTTCCATCTGCTTTGTACCAGGCTTTCATATCCGGTTCGCCATCTAACTCCACCTTGTAGCTGGTTTCACTGCCGATTACAATTTGATCAGCACCATCAATTTTGTAATTGGGAAAGTCTTTCGTAATGGCTGTCGCTACTGCGGCGGGGAGTTCCTCTGCTTTGATTTCCTTTGCGGTGAATACAATTTCTCCAGAAGGCGTATAGATGATCTTGTGATCAATGTCGCCGGTTTCGAATTTGACAAGATAATTTTGATCACTCATTTGCCACTTTACTTTTTGGGCGGTAGCGTGTTTTTCATAAAAGTTGGTTTTTACAACGGCCGGGAGCTTTGATGTGTCAACGGTTTGAGCGGATAGTGTAAGAATTCCTGAGAGAAGGCATAGCACGAGTAGTGCAAAAGTTTTCTTTTTCATAGGATGAGGTTTTAAGATTGTAAAACCAGGAAGAGGCAAAAATGCTGCCAGTTTAGAAGAAGGAATATCTGCTTTGAACATTTGTGAAGAAATAAGAGAAATTGACAACACAACAGCATTTCCCTTTTCCTTATTTACTTTTGAATAAAAAAAGTCATGATAGAAATCGATAAAGAAGAGATTGCCAGGAGATTTATGAAATACGTTCAGGTAGATACGCAAAGTGATCCACTGAGTGGCAAACATCCTTCTACAGAAAAGCAAAAAGATTTGTCGAGGGTGTTGGTGGATGAATTGATCTCAATGGGTATCGATGATGCAGAAATGGATGAGTTCGGATATGTGTATGCAACCATTGAAAGTAATTCACCCAGGAAGAATGTTCCCGTGATATGCTTTTGCAGCCATGTTGATACTGCTCCTGATTGCAGTGGAACCGGTGTCAAACCAATACTTCACAAGAGTTATAATGGCAGTGATACTATTTTGCCTGATGATACTTCACAGATATTAACTATTGCAGGGCATCCCTATCTTAAAGAGAAAATAGGAACAAACATCATCACAGCATCCGGAAATACTTTGTTGGGAGCTGATGATAAGAGTGGGGTGGCAGCCATTATGCAAGCTGCAAAATATTTGATCGATCATCCAGAAGTATTGCACGGAAAAATCAGGTTACTCTTTACCCCTGATGAAGAAATAGGCGAGGGGACAGCAAAGGTGGATATGAAAAAACTGAGTGCTGACTTTGCATACACACTCGATGGCGGAGAAGCTGGCAGCCTCGAAGTAGAAACCTTCAGTGCTGATGGCGCTAAGATAGTGATACATGGTGTGGCGGCACATCCCGGGTATGCAAAAAACAAATTGGTGAATGCACTAAAGATTGCCGGAGAAGTATTACACGCACTTCCGGCAAACGAATGGTCGCCCGAGACCACAGACAAGATGCAGGGCTACGTACATCCATTACGGTTTGAAGGCATTGCAGAAAAAGCAACGCTTGAATTTATTATTCGTGATTTCGATGATGAACTCTTGCGTCAGCATGGTGAGAGGTTGAAAACTCTCGCAACTGAAGTCGTCAATAGATATCCCGGTGCAAAAATGGAGTTCTCTGTTTATGAACAATATCGAAACATGAAGAAAGTTTTGGAACAGCATCCGCAGGTAGCTGCACATGCGGCAGAGGCGATCCGGCGGACGGGCCTTGAAGTAAAAACAGAAAGTATTCGCGGAGGCACAGATGGAAGCAGGTTGAGCTATATGGGATTGCCATGTCCGAATCTATTTACCGGCATGCAGGGGATTCATTCGAAACAAGAGTGGATCAGTGTGGATGATATGGCAAAGGCTGCAGAGACAGTGGTACATCTTTGTTCGATATGGGAAGAGAAAGCATGAAGAAAATAGCTATTTTCCAAAAGGTTAAAGTTTCTTCATGAAAAATGTCAATCCTTCATTTTTGAAATTACTTTTTACATTTGTGTCCAAACCCAATTAAATGGATTTATTTTTCTTGCAGATAGATTCTGCTGCTACTGCCTCTCATCTTTCAAAATCACAAAGCCTTTGGGACATCCTCGTCAGCGGTGGTGTATTAATGATTCCACTGGGACTTCTCTTTGTCGCGGCCTTGTATTTCTTTTTTGAAAGGCTGATAGCAATCAACAAGGCTTCGAAACTTGACAATAACTTTATGAGGATCATTCGTGATCATATTGTGAGCGGCAATGTGACGGCAGCGCGCAGTTTTTCGAAGAATAGTGAAAACCCGGTGGCACGAATTGTTGACAAGGGTATTCAGCGTATTGGTAAGCCAATGGATGCTATCGAGAAGAGCATGGAGAATGTAGGAACGTTGGAACTTTATAAGTTGGAAAAAAATCTTTCCATCATCTCGATTGTCGCACGTATTGCGCCGCTCTTTGGTTTTTTGGGAACCATCATCGGTATGCTTGCACTTTTCAAAAGTATTGCCGCGAGTACAGAATACACACCCAATACGATTGCCGATGGTATTTATATCAAGATGATCACTTCGGCTACAGGCCTGATCATTGGTATCCTTGCATACATCGGCCACAGTTATCTCTCGGCCCAGATCAACAGGGTAGAAAATAAAATGGAAATAGCAGTAGCAGAATTTACAGACATATTGCAGGAGCCAACCAGGTAATTTTTTAAAACTGACAAGCCCATCTTCACATGAGCATTAGAAAGAGATTTAAGAATGATGACACAGAACTGGATACAGGTCCTCTGAATGATATCCTGTTTATTCTGATGTTCTTCTTTCTGATCATTTCTACAATGGCCAATCCGAATGTCATCAAAGTCAACAATCCTAAAGCCAGCAGCGATGCCAAAGCAAAGCAAAGTGTGATTGTGAGTATGAATCAGAACAAGGAAATTTTTGTAGGACAACAGAAAATACCATTCGACAGCCTTGCCTCTGTACTTCGCAGTCAATTACTCATCACAGACAGCAGTAAACCTGCAGTAGTAATCAATGCGGATTCTTTGGTAGAATGGGGCGATATCGTTCGTATCATGCAGGTGGCCAAAGCGCTGGGCGCCACTACTTCAGCATCGGTTTCTTCAAAGTAGCAGTAACCATTCTTTCTTTTCCATAAATATCTTTCAGCAAAGAGGTTTCCCATCCATGACTTGAAAAATATTGAAATACTTCTCTTGCGAAGTCTTCATGCGCTTCCAGGTAGATTTTTCCTTCCGGATTCAAATGGTTATTGCCAAAGGATTCTATAGCTTCGTAAAATATCAGTGAATCATTATCCGGAACGAATAACGCAACTGAAGGTTCGTGTTCCACAACATTCTTGTCCAGTTTTTCCTTCTCATTTATTGGGATATATGGCGGATTGCTCACGATGACATCGAAGATTTTGAAATCCGCCCAGGATTGCCTGTTGAGAAAATCTACACATTGAAACTCCACTTCAGTATTATTTGCAGCAGCGTTTTGGATGGCTATCCTTAAAGCACCTTCACTGATATCTATTGACTGGATTACTGCCTGCGGCAATTTCTTTTTCAGGGCAATTGGGATGCAGCCGCTACCGCTTCCTATTTCCAGGATCGAAAGTATTTTTTTTGATTTCTGATCATCGACTACTTTCTGAACCAGTTCTTCTGTTTCCGGCCTGGGGATCAAAACATTTTCATCTACGATAAATCTCATCCCGCAAAACCAGGCTTCGCCCAGAACATATTGCACCGGTTTATGCAAATTGAGTTCGCTCAGTAATTTTTCGAATGTTTGAATTTGTTCTGAAGTCAAATCTTCGGTGTCCATCTTTCGTTCCCATCTTTTTTTTCCTGTCAAAAATTCTAGCACCCAATCAGCAATGTTGCAGGCTTCTCTGTTGTCGTAAATACTCTCGAGAGCGATGGCAGCCTTATTATATGCTTCTATTGCAGTCATATAGCGAATGTTGGTTAATTTGCAAAGCAACTAAAATCTATGTTTTGAATGATTCTTTTTTTATGAAGCGGTGTGTGGACCTGGCAAGGCTGGGTTCAGGATACGTTGCACCAAATCCGATGGTAGGTGCTGTGCTGGTTCATGATGAAATAATAATAGGAGAAGGATACCATGAAATTTATGGCGGCCCACATGCTGAAGTCAAATGTATCGGCAGTGTTACCGGGCATTTGAGGGAATTGATACCTCAATCAAGATTGTTTGTATCTCTCGAACCCTGCGATCACTTTGGAAAAACACCGCCATGCACGGACCTTATTCTGAAGCATAAAATACCTGAGGTGATCATCGGGTGTATTGATAAGAACCAGTTGGTGAGTGGAAAAGGAGTGGAGAGACTCAGGAATGCCGGAGTGAGGGTGAAGGCCGGAATCCTAGAGAAGGAATGTGTTGATTTGAATAAACGATTTTTTACTTTCCACAGTTTAAAACGGCCTTATATCATTTTGAAATGGGCGCAAACATCTGATGGATTCATTGGCAGGAGCGGCCAACGGCTTCATATCAGTAACGCATATACGAATATTTTGGTTCACCAATGGCGCAGTGCAGAGCAGTCGATTCTGGTGGGGAAGCACACGATTCTCTCTGATGATCCGAAATTGAACAACCGGTATGGTACCGGCAGACAACCTCTTAGAATTATTTTGTGTGGCCGCCCGTTCACAGGTAATTACAGGGTATTTTCTGAAGGTAGTAGCATTGCTTTCAATACAGAAATTGAAAATGAGGACGGCAACATTTATTGGAAAAAAGTGGATAAAGAAAACTACCTGGGAGAAGTATTAAGAAATCTTCATCAAATGAATGTCCAGAGCGTGCTCGTGGAGGGCGGAGCTATCACACTGCAACATTTTATTGACGAGGGTTTATGGGATGAATGCCGGATCATCACCAATACCAAAATGGAAGCAGGGAATGGGATAAAAGCACCTGTTATGCTACAATCGAAATTGGTACATTCCCAACAGATCATCGATGATTCTATTCAATATTTTGTAAATACTCACAACAACTTTGTTGCTTGCAAAGAATTATCCGACTATTTTTGAGGCTTATAATTCATTTCCTTTTTGAGCAGCATTAAGAAATTAGCAGGACAAACGATGTGGTATGGAGCCAGTTCTATTGTGGCACGTTTCCTGTTTTATTTACTGACACCTTATTTCACTACTGAACTTTCTTATGAAGGCTATGGCGACTTTAGCCTTCTCTATGCAGCTATGCCTTTCCTTAATGTAATATTTACATACGGGCTGGAAACTGCCTATTTCCGTTTTGCCACCCAGGAGCAGTACAAGAAAGATATTTACAATACAGCCGTTATTTCCATCGTATGTTCTACACTTTTGCTGACATTTCTGCTTATTGTTTTCAGGCACTCCTTCGCTCATCTGCTAAGATTGGATGCACATCCTGAGTTTATCACGATCGCTGCACTAATCATTGCATTTGACACGTTGAGTACATTGCCCTTTGCAAAATTAAGACTGGATCAGCGACCCAGAAAGTATGCGACAATTCGTATTGCAACAATACTATTTCAAATAGCTGTTACTTATTTTCTGCTATCTGTAGCACCAAAAATGGCGAAAGAAGATCCGTACAGTGTAATAGGAACTTTTTATGATCCGCACTACCGCGTAGGATATATTATCATTGCAAACCTTGCTGCATCTGTGTTTGGATGGTTATTACTTTATAAGGAGTTTTTTGCTTTTCACTGGCAGTTCAGTTCTTCAGTATGGAAGTCGATGATGATCTATTCCCTGCCATTGATCATTGCAGGGCTGGGAGGTATGGTTAATGAAACCTTTGACAGGATCATGCTCAACTGGCTGGCGCCCGTTACATCCATGAGCGATGCGAAGAGCCAGGTAGCTATCTATTCCGCGTGTTACAAACTTTCAATACTCATTACACTTTTTGTGCAGGCATTCCGGATGGGGGCCGAACCATTTTTCTTTAAGCAGGCAGTAGGTCAGCAACCACAGAAAGTCTATGCCCGCGTGATGAAGTTTTTTGTGATCACTATCTCCGTGATGTTCCTGGTAGTGGCCTTGTATATAGATATCTGGAAATACTTCCTGAGCCTGAATGCAGAAAAGCGATTGGTGTATGAAACAGGATTAAAAGTAGTTCCCATTTTGCTGCTCGCAAATATGTTTCTCGGCATTTATTACAACCTTTCCATCTGGTATAAACTTACACATAAAACAATGGCCGGAGCCTGGATCACTATTATTGGTGCAGTGCTTACCCTCTTCATCAATTATTTTTTCATTCCTGTATTCGGGTATATGGCATGTGCATGGGCTACCTTCCTGTGCTATGGAAGTATGATGGTGGTTTCTTATATGTGGGGACAAAAGGAGTATCCTGTGCCTTACGCCTGGAAGAAATTACTGGCCTATATGTTTATTGCTGTTTTATTATTCTTCCTGCACAAATTGCTGAACGCCTGGACGGACAATTTCATTTACAGCATTAGTACCGCTACCATCCTGGTTGGGCTTTTCGTGTGGTTCCTCCTAAGAGTGGAACGCAGGGAATTTGCCAAACTGCCTTTAATAGGGAGGTATTTGAAACCTTAAATAATTTCGTGGGATTATATCTTATTATGGCAGTTCAATAGTCATTATTCCCGGAAAATTGACCATTTTATTTTTTCAAAATTTTAGTAAGATTAGCACGCCTAAAACCCCACTTTTTGTCTTGAAATATTGTTTTTAACCATTACCTTTGCCGCCAAATTTCAAACACAGAAATACTTTTTATGGCAAATAAGGGAAAAATCAGGCAGATCATCGGTGCGGTGGTAGATGTGCACTTCGAACAGGAAGGTTCATTACCCCAGATTTATAACTCTATGGAGCTAACCAGGCCCAACGGTCAGAAGTTGGTTCTGGAAGTACAGCAGCACCTCGGAGAAGACAGTGTTCGTTGCATTGCGATGGACTCTACAGAAGGCCTGACCCGTGGTGTAGAGGTGGTTGATACCGGAAAACCGATCCTGATGCCTACAGGCGAAAAGATCAATGGCCGTTTGTTTAATGTAACAGGTGATGCTATTGACGGTTTGCCACAGGTGAGCAAAGAAACTGGCCGGCCAATCCACGCGCAACCTCCATTATTTGAAAACCTGAGTACTGCTACTGAAGTACTTTTTACAGGTATTAAAGTTATTGACCTGATTGAACCTTATGCAAAGGGTGGTAAGATTGGATTGTTTGGTGGTGCCGGAGTGGGTAAGACGGTTTTGATCCAGGAATTGATTAACAATATTGCGAAAGCATATAGCGGTTTATCAGTGTTTGCAGGTGTGGGAGAGCGTACCCGTGAAGGTAATGACCTCTTGCGTGAAATGATCGAGGCTGGCATTATGAAATATGGTGACGAGTTCAAACATAGTATGGAAGAAGGCGGATGGGATCTGGATACTGTTGATATGGAAGGGCTGAAAGATTCTAAAGCTACATTCGTGTTCGGCCAGATGAACGAACCTCCGGGTGCAAGAGCACGTGTAGCTTTGAGCGGACTTACAGTAGCGGAATACTTCCGTGATGGCGATGGCCAGGGTAAAGGACGTGATATCCTTTTCTTCGTTGATAATATCTTCCGTTTTACGCAGGCAGGTTCTGAGGTGTCAGCTTTGCTGGGACGTATGCCATCAGCGGTGGGATACCAGCCAACACTGGCTACCGAGATGGGATTGATGCAGGAAAGAATCACTTCCACCAGAAACGGTTCTATCACCTCTGTTCAGGCGGTGTATGTACCTGCTGATGACCTGACAGATCCGGCTCCGGCTACTACATTTGCTCACCTTGATGCTACAACCGTATTGAGCAGAAAAGTTGCTGATAAAGGAATTTATCCTGCGGTGGATCCCCTGGATTCTACTTCCAGAATTTTGACACCGGCAATTGTAGGTGATGAACACTACAATTGTGCGAACAGGGTGAAAATGACATTACAGCGCTATAAAGAATTACAAGATATCATTGCCATCCTTGGTTTGGATGAATTGAGTGATGAAGATAAACTGACTGTAAGCCGTGCAAGAAGGGTAGAGCGCTTCCTGAGCCAGCCGTTCCACGTGGCAGAGCAGTTCACCGGTTTGAAGGGTGTATTGGTTTCTATAGAAGATACCATTCGCGGATTCAATGCCATCCTGGACGGAGAAGTAGATGAATATCCGGAAGCAGCGTTCAACCTGGTAGGAAACCTGGAAGATGCTATTGAGAAAGGTAAAAAGATGATGGAAGCGGCAGCGGCAAAGTAGGGAGCCATGAGGTACCAACTTTGAGTTGTGAGTAGAGAGGTTATAAAGTGCAAAGGGAAAAAGAGTTGGTGGTGAGGATATTAAATTAACCTGTTTTTTCGGTGCTCAATGGTGATTTGGAAACTGCTACTAAAAATTAAACTATGAATCTTGAAATATTAACTCCGGAAAAATTAATCTTCAAAGGAGAAGTTTATGGAGTACAAATGCCCGGAGTAACGGGATTGTTCGAAGTGTTGGACAAACATGCTCCCGTTGTAAGTGCATTGAAAGATGGAAAATTAAAAGTCCTGAAAGACAAGCACACAACGATTACTTATATTATCAACAGTGGATTTGTTGAGGTATTAAATAATCATGTTTCTGTATTGGTAGAGGGCGCAGAAGAACAATAACCGATTACATTTTATTTTATGGATAGCCTTGTGAAAACACAGGGCTATTTTTTTGGACTGACTTATAACACTTCCTCAAACCACCTTTCGGTAATGTAGTAAAGCCAATGCAGTGGCAGGTAAAATGAAAAATGCAATAAGTACCCAGAAACTATCAATTAGTAAAAACAAGACGATTGTGATTGCCAGCAGATACAAAGGATAAAAAAGAAAAAGGATACCAATCATGATACTGTCGTAATGATCATTAGCTCTTGATCTGATAATGAAATGTCCTGCAAAATAAAGCGGGGCATGAAACATGTATCCCAGCGCTGCGGGCAACGCTAACAAAACTTTTTGCCATATTGGTGTTTTGGTTTCAAAGATTCTGCTCCTTTCTGCAAAGTCATTCTTTGGGATTTCATAAACAGATTTACTCAATTCTGACTTTAATATTTTATTGAACTCCGGTATCGACTTAGGGGAATCCGGACCCGGTATCATGCTTACTTCAATTGTATTTCCAAACCTGAGATCAAGCCGCTTTCCTAAGTTCCTGAAGTTGCTATAATTGATTCCAACCGGAACTACTCTGACGGGAGTCCCTTTTTTCCATGCGGAAATAGCAATCCTTGCAGTACCCTTCTTCAGTGGCCTGAGATGCCATTCGTTGATACACCTCCCTTCACTGAAGATAAGTACCGTCTTGTTTTGACTTAGAAATTCCTGCACCTGATCAAATGTGTCGTAATTATTTTCAAGGTTTTCCACTCCTTCTGTAATGCGATAAACCGGCAGCATGTGTAAGGAATGCAACAACCGGGTGATGAACCGGGACGCAAACGCGTCTCCACGGGCAAGGCTGTAAATTGGTTGCCTGAATATGGAAGCCAGGACTATGGCGTCCAGGAATGAATTAGGATGATTGGCCGCAAGGATCAGGGGCCCTTTTTCCTTTAGTACTGCTTTGTTATTTATAGATATTTGCCTGCAATAGAAGTGCAGAGCTATTCGAGCAGGTAATTGTAAAAATCTGTAAAGCAATGTTCCAGTTTCAGGAATAAAATTAGGAGATTATTTTTCTCTCAGTCAATGATACTTGAATTCTATTTCAATCAAATCCATTTTTCCGCTTAATTCAACTGGGGATCCAGGGGAAAATTGATCATCATTTCATAATCACCACCCAGTTCCTTCAGCGAATCTTTCCAGACATCTTCGGGAGGTGTTGCAAACAGCAATTTACGTGTACCCATCATCGTGATCCAACTTTCTTCCTTTATTTCCCCGTCGAGTTGTCCTTCTGACCACCCACTGTATCCCAGGAAAAAACGAACCTTTCTCAAATCAATGTCTCCATTGTTCAATAGTATTTTCATACTCTCGAAATTTCCACCCCAATAAATTCCAGGTAATATTTCCTCGCCTCCTTCAATTAGATCAGGATATTGATGAATGAAATGAAGACTGTCTGTCTGAACAGGCCCTCCCACCGAAACGGGTATGTCAGTGTGGGTAATTTCATTCAACAGTTGATGTAACCGTACCGAAAAAGGTTTGTTCAGGACGAACCCAAAAGATCCGCTTTCAGAAGAATGGTCGCAAATCAATACAACTGTGCGAAGAAAATTTGGATCCTTAAGGAAAGGATTGGCAATTAAAAGGGATCCCCTGGATGGCTCGTTCATACCTGTAAAATTATTATTTTCGAAAATGAGAAATCCAAAACTGTACCCTTCTTTTTCAAAACGAAAGGCTACGTTAAAATAGGGCATTATTCTCTATGCTTCACATTTCTGGATATTTTCAAATTAAATTTGCACGCAAATGAAGAGAATTTTTCCCATCATTACGGTTCTTGTTGTTCTGTCATTGCTGGGGATTATTTATTTTCAAATCACATGGACCAGGCAAACTTATAAGGATAAACAATTAAAATTTGATGAGACTATTGATATGGTGACTCAGTCGGTAGCACTCAGCCTGATAGATCAATACTCCCAGGAAAACCCTTTCAACGGAAGAAAAAATACTGACCTCCTCTTTCCACTGAATGTTTTTTCTAATTCAATTGCCGAGCATTTCACAGTAGAGCAGGTGCATGACCTTATCTCGCGTACTTTCAAGAAGTATGGTGTGGACCATATCGGATTTGAATTTGCCATCAATTCTTCCTCAATAATGAGTAAGGAATTGCAGTCGAAAAAATTCTATTCCAGCTATATTGATAACGAACACTACCGTACTGTTATCTATCCCCTCACGGCACCATCCGGAAGCTATACTGAAGGACTCATGCCAGAGGAAGCTCTATACCTGGTAGTACCGGACAAAGGTGTGAGTCAATTGGTATGGCATGAACTTATCTGGATGGTACTGGCTTCTGTTTTATTTACTGCTATTATATTCGCGGCTTTCTACCTTACCATTCGTGCATTACTGAATCAGAAAAAACTCAGTGAGATCAAATCCGATTTCATCAACAATATGACGCATGAGTTTAAAACTCCTTTGGCTACGATTTCATTGGCTGTGGACGCGTTGAAAAATGAAAAGGTAATCAACGACCGCCAAAAACTGGATTATTTTTCCGGTATCATTAAGGACGAAAATAAGCGAATGAACAAGCAGGTGGAAAGTATCCTGCAGGCTGCATTGATGGACAAACAGGAAATGCAGTTGACACTGCGGCCCACTCATGCACATGAACTGATTCAAATAGCTTTAAACAATATTAAACTGCCCCTTAAAGAAAAAGACGGCACACTACTCGCTGACCTTGTTGCAAAAAACGATTGCATCATGGCAGATGAAGTCAACTTTACGAATATCATCAATAACCTGCTCGACAATGCGCTGAAGTATTCCAAAGAAAAACCCGTTATAAAAATTTCCACTTCCAACTTCAACAGTCACTTCAGAATCAGAATTGAGGATAACGGAATTGGAATGAGTAAAGAAACTATTCAAAGGATTTTTGAAAAATTCTATAGAGCACATACCGGAAATATCCACAATGTAAAAGGCTTTGGACTTGGGCTCAGTTATGTCAAATCAGTTGTGGATGCTCACCATGGCAAAGTCAAGGTGGACAGCACTCTCGGCAAAGGTAGTTGCTTCACTCTCGAGTTCCGGTCTGAAAAAGGAAAGGTGCCGGCATAAACCTGGTATCCACATTTCGCCTACGTTTTCCACATAGTTATCTACACCAAATTCACATTGTCTTATTGTTTTTTCCCATCAATAAGGCGGGAATCTATTGCTGTAGCTTCATTTGAGTGGTTTGTGGAAAAAAATGTTTTTTGAAAAAAAGTTTGAAAAGTGGGAAAAAGTGTTATTTTGTGTGATATATTGTCAAAACAGATTCAAAATCATCACAAATGACCGGTTTCATTGGAGAATACGAAGCACGCCTCGATACCAAAGGGCGTTTTCTGTTGCCGGCAGGCGTCAGGAAACAATTGCCTGATGAGCCGTCTCCATTTGTACTGAATCGTGGTTTTGAAAAATGCCTGAGTCTTTATACTTCCGAAGGATGGGCCCCATTGTTTACACAGTTGAGTCAGTTGAATGATTTCGACCCCAAGGTGCGCCAGTTCAAAAGGTACTTTCTGAATGGTGCTACACCGGTAGAACTGGATACTGTGGGCAGGCTGTTGCTTCCGAAAAATCTTATTGAGTATGCGGGATTAGATAAAGACATCGTACTTGTGTCGGCTATTGATAAGATTGAAATATGGGATAAGACGAAATACCAACAGTTCTTTGATAATTTTTCACCGGAGTCTTTCAGTGATCTTGGCGAGAAGGTTATGGTCGGAAAAAAAGATCAGGAATAATGAAAGCCGAAAGCGGATATCACATTCCTGTCATGCTTCCGGAAGTGATAGAAGCCCTGTCTATAAAACCTTCCGGAACTTATGTAGATGCAACCTTTGGCGGTGGTGGTCATTCGGCTGCTATTCTGCAGTGTCTTGATGAGAATGGAAGACTGATAGCCTTCGATCAGGATGGTGATGCGAAGAGAAATCTTCCGCAAGATTCAAGGATCATTTTTATTCCCCACAATTTCAGGTATATCTCACGCTTCCTGAAGCTCTATAAAATTGAAAAAGTGGATGGCATTCTTGCGGACCTGGGTATCAGTAGTTTTCAGATAGACACACCATCGCGTGGATTCAGTACCCGATTTGATGGCGAACTGAATATGAGAATGGATCAGGGAGTTACCAATACTGCGGCGGATGTGTTGAACAAATATTCCCAGGACGACCTTCAGAAGATTTTTCAGAATTATGGAGAGGTAACGAATGCGAGAACATTGGCGTCAACTATCGTAGTTGCAAGAAAAACCAGGTTGTTTAAAACTTTAAGCGAGTTGAATGATGTGCTGCGGCCTCTTGCAAAAGGAAATCCTCAGCGCTATTTCGCACAGGTGTATCAGGCAATTCGGATAGAAGTGAACGAAGAATTGAAAGCGCTTGGAGAACTGCTTGAACAAATTCCTGACCTGTTGTCATCACATGGCAGGGCCGCTATTATCACATTTCATTCTCTTGAGGACAGGTTGGTGAAAAATTTTTTTAAAGCGGGAAACCTGGATGGAATTAGAGAAACAGATGCTTTTGGAAACACGGAGCCTTTAAAGTTAAAAGCCATCTCCAAAAAGCCTGTGCTTCCTTCCGGAGAAGAAATTAAAAGGAATCCGCGCTCCAGGAGTGCAAAACTCAGGGTAGCGGAAAAAATATAAATCAGCTATGGAAGAAAATATTAAAATGGCCTCAACGGAACCTGAAACAAAAAGGAGACGATTGAAATTGCGCTACAACAAATGGTTGGTGAAAAACATCCCCTTCTATTTTTTTGCTGCAGCCCTGGCTATCTTCTATATCGCTAACGGACACTATGCTGACAAGTTGGTATTAAAGATCAGCACCACTGAAAAGCATTTGAAAGAAATGGAGTATGAGTACAAGACGGTGAAGAGAGATGTGATATTCCGGAGTAAGGAAAGCGAACTGGCTAAAGCAGTTGAACCACTTGGGCTACAGCAACTGACAGTTCCGCCATTGTTGATCCGGGACACTATTAAATAGATAATTGATTGTTGATCGATGGATGTAAAAAGAGACATATTATGGCGTGTATATCTGAGTTTCCTGGGCATCATTGTGCTCGGGGTTTTAATATTAGGGCAGGCCATTTACATTCAGCGGGTAAAAGGCGACTACTGGAAAAGCCTCGCTTCAAAACAACATTTACGATACATAAAAACGGATGCTGAAAGAGGAACAATTTATAGTGAAGATGGAAATATGCTGAGCACCTCAATCCCTGTATTCGATATCTATATTGATTTCGGCGCTGATGGCCTCAGGGAAAAAGACGGAAAACGATTTTATTCTCATGTAGATTCACTGAGTTACAAGCTTGCTGATCTTTTTGGAGATGAATCCAAAGCATACTATAAAAAAATTCTTGTGCAGGGATACAAAGAAAAACTGCGCTATTTCAGCCTGAAGAAAAAAGTATCCTTTGAAGATTACCAGCAGTTAAGGCAGTTCCCACTTGTTAGGCAGGGAAGAAATAAAAGTGGTTTTATCATAGAAGTACGCGATAATAGGGTGAATCCTTATGTATTGCTGGCCAACAGAACGATAGGGTTGTCAAGAGGAGATACCAGCAAGAATGTGGGTTTGGAGCGCTCTTATGACAGCGTATTGAAAGGTGAAACCGGTCAGCGCCTGATGCGGTATGTCGCAGGTGCCTACATTCCTGTAGATGGAGCTGAGATAGATCCACAAAATGGACAGGACATTGAAACTACTATCGATACTTATATCCAGGACGTATCAGAAAATGCACTGATGAAAATGATGCAGGAAAATAACAGCCTGCATGGCACCTGCATAGTGATGGAAGTGAAGACCGGGAAAATAAAAGCCATCGCCAACCTGGGCAGGATGGATGATGGGCAATATTGGGAAGATTACAATTATGGGTTAGGACGCAGTACGGAACCAGGTTCTATTTTTAAACTAACCACACTGATATCGCTTCTTGAAGACAAATATGTAGATACCAATTCTATTGTCGATTGTGAAGGCGGAGCTAAGAATTTTTATGGCCTGATGATTCGTGATTCACACAAGGGTACCGGCAGAGTTACTGTGAAGGAAGCATTTGCGATGTCGAGCAATGTGGCATTTGCAAAACTGGCGGATCAGTATTATCACAATCAACCTCAGAAGTACATTGATCACCTGAAACATTTCAGACTCAATCAAAGATCCGGGATTGATATTGTTGGCACTGCCAAACCTTATATCAAAGAACCCTCCAGCAAGTACTGGACAAAGACTACGATTCCTTTTATGGCACACGGATATGAAGAACTGGTGACACCGCTTCAGATGTTGATGGTCTATAATGCTGTAGCCAATGATGGGAAAATGATGAAACCCTATCTCGTGAATTCCATCAGCGAAATGGGTACTGCGATTCAGGAATTCAAGCCGGAGGTTTTGGTAGATCATATCTGTAGCGAATCTACATTAGGTAAAGTGAAAGCATGCCTTCTCGATGTGGTGGAAGATCAGCATGGCACGGCCCGGGCATTGAAGAGCCCTTATTATTTGTTTGGAGGCAAAACCGGTACTGCTGTTACAGCGTTGGATAACAGGGGATACAATAAGGCTAATAAGATTTATCAATCAGCTTTCATTGGTTTCTTTCCTTATGACAAGCCTGAATACTCCATAGCCGTTGTGATTCAAAATGGGCATGACTCCAAATGGGCGTATGGCGGCACTGTGGCCGGCCCGGTATTCAAAGAAGTAGCTGACAGGCTCTATGCCACACGAATGGCTACAATGCCGGTTCAGAAAATGGGCAAAGATCCGGACAGTGCATTTTATAAGCTAAATGGATTGGGTACTGATCTGAATAATTTGTTCACGGCATTACAATACAGAAGCCCGAAAGTGGATGGAAAGCAAGCGTGGGCTTCAGCCTTTATAAAAAATGGCGCTGCCCAGGTTATTGTAAATCCCGCATTGCAGGATCGTTCACACGTGCCGGATGTAATGGGAATGGGGCTGAAGGATGCTGTGTACTTGCTGGAAAATATGGGACTCAGAGTGGATGTGGCAGGTAAGGGCAAAGTTGTAAAGCAATCACTATTGGCAAATACTTTTTTCAAAAAAGGAGATAAGATAAACCTGGAATTGAATTAATGGCAATATTAAAAGAAATATTATCCGGAGTTGACATCCATAAAATTCATGGATCAGATGACATTTTGGTACAGGATGTTCAGATCGATTCAAGAAAGATTGGCGCATCATCCTGTTTCATTGCCATTAAAGGAGTTGCGGTTGACGGACACACATTTATCAATAAGGCAATCGATGCGGGCGCTTCTTCAATTGTGTGTGAAGTATTGCCTGAAAAAGTATTAGATGGCATTACCTATGTGTTGGTGAACAATGCGGCAAGGGCGGCAGCATTGATTGCACATAATTTTTATGGACGAGCATCAGAAAAAGTAAAACTTACAGGGGTAACAGGTACCAATGGGAAGACAACTGTTGCCACCTTATTGTTTAAGTTGTTTTCATCACTGGGCCATTATTGCGGATTGATCAGTACCGTTCAAAACCAGATTGGGCCAACAGTATTGCCAAGTACACATACAACCCCGGATCCGGTAACACTAAACGAATTAATCGCACAAATGTATGAGTCAGGTTGTTCTTACATTTTTATGGAGGTGAGTTCTCATGCCATACATCAGCACCGGGTGGATGGCCTGAATTTTTCCGGAGGCATTTTTACAAACATTACTCATGACCATCTCGATTATCACAAGACTTTTGATGAATACATCCGGGTAAAGAAATCATTCTTTGATTCCCTGCCTTCTTCTGCATTTGCCATTTCCAATGCAGATGACCGGAGAGGTACCGTGATGCTTCAAAACACAAGTGCAAAAAAATATTTCTACAGCCTGAAAACAATGGCAGACTTCAAGGGTAAGATCCTTGAGAACTCCCTGATGGGCTTGCAAATGATGATCAATGATACTGAGGTTCACTTTAAACTGATCGGAGCATTCAATGCTTATAACCTGCTGGCTGTATTTGGTGCAGCAGTTTCCTTAGGAGAACATAAAGAAGAAGTATTGCAGAAGTTGAGCCAGTTAGATGGTGCAGAAGGAAGGTTTGATTATATCGTATCTCCGGTTGGAAAAGTTATTGGAATTGTGGACTATGCGCACACGCCTGATGCTCTTCTGAATGTATTGGCAACGATAAAAAATTTAAAAGGTAACGCATCGGTGATCACTGTAGTAGGGTGCGGCGGCAACAGAGACAAGACCAAAAGGCCGGAGATGGCAGCAGTAGCAGTTGAGTACAGCGATCGCGTAATATTCACTTCAGATAACCCACGCTTTGAAGATCCGGAAGAGATTATAAGGGAGATGGAAGCAGGCGTTCCGGTTACTGCAAGGAAAAAGTATATCTCAATCACTTCAAGAAAAGAAGCAATTAAGACGGGAGTGAACCTGGCTGCTGCAGGAGATATTCTACTGATTGCAGGCAAGGGACATGAAAAATACCAGGAAGTGAAAGGTGTTAAATCTGATTTTGATGACAAGAAAGAATTGGCAGAGATGTTCAATCTTTTAAATAAATAAGTATGCTGTATCATTTATTTGAATGGTTTAATAATCACGGGATGAAGTTCCCCGGAAGCGGGCTATTCCAGTTTATCACTTTTCGTGTGATGGCTGCCGTTATATTGTCATTGCTGATTACTACCTTATATGGTAAACGTGTGATTCGCCTGCTGAAGAAGAATCAAATCGGTGAATCAGTACGTGAACTTGGATTGGCAGGGGAGAAGATGAAGAGTGGTACTCCTACTATGGGTGGTATCATCATACTACTGGGGATCATCGTACCCACTTTATTGGTTGCGAATTTAGACAAGGTATATATCCGGTTAATGTTATTGTGTACTGTATGGCTGGGGGCAATTGGTTTTTTGGATGACTACCTGAAGATCAAGGCAAAAAGGATCGCTAAAGAAAAAGGGGTCGATTATAAGAAAACTAATGCCGACGGCCTTGCAGGGAAGTTCAAAGTTTTTGGACAGGTAATGCTCGGAGTCATCATTGGTGCTACTCTTTATTTTAACCCCAGTGTAGTTGTAAAGCGCGAAATCATCAGTAGCAATACAGGAAGTAATTATGTGCCGGCGAGAGGTGAGCACAAGGTTGGAGAGGACACTGTGATTACCAATGGTGTGATGCATCGCTTTGTAACTGTAAAGACGCCGATAACTACTATTCCGTTTGTAAAAAATCATGAATTCAATTATGCCAAACTGCTTCCGCAGAAATGGGAAGACTACACTTACATTTTGTATATCCTGATTGTGATATTTATTGTTACGGCTGTAAGCAACGGCGCAAATATTACAGATGGGTTGGACGGATTGGCTACAGGGGTCAGTGCGGTGATAGGTATCGGTATCGGTGTGTTCGCTTTTGTAAGCGGCAACATCGTACTTGCTGATTATCTCAATATCATGTACATCCCCAATCTTGGAGAACTGTCGATTTTTATAGCTGCCTTTGTCGGTGCATGTGTAGGCTTTCTTTGGTATAATGCTTATCCCGCGCAGGTTTTCATGGGCGATACCGGTAGCCTTGCATTAGGAGGCATTATTGCATCTCTGGCATTCATTGTAAGAAAAGAATTACTGATACCTATTTTTTGTTTTGTGTTTTTGGTGGAGAACCTGAGTGTGATGATCCAGGTGGGATATTTCAAATACACCAGGAGAAAGTATGGGGAAGGCAGAAGGGTGTTTTTGATGAGCCCATTGCATCATCACTTTCAGAAGTTAGGGTATCATGAAAGTAAGATAGCGGTGCGATTTTGGATCGTGGCGATATTTTCTATTGTGATGGCAGTGGTGACTTTGAAGTTGAGATAACGATTCATAGATCGGTTTAAAGATTGAATTCCAATACCTGTGAAGGAAATGTCCTGACCCATTAAGTTCATGCCGTTGAAAAACCATTTTAATTGTGATCCCAATTAAAAAACGGATAGGATGGAAAACATAGTAATACTTGGAGCCGGCGAAAGCGGCATTGGCGCGGCCTTATTGGCACACCAGCAAGGCTATGCTGTGTGGGTAAGCGATGGAGGTGCTATCAGTGATGCCCATCAGCGTGAATTGAATGATCATGGAATTGAATTCGAAGAAATGGGGCATACAATGGAGAAAATTTCAAAGGCTGCGATGGTGATCAAAAGCCCGGGGATTCCTGAGAAAGCAGAAATAGTGAAGATGATCCGTGCATTGAATATTTCCATTATCAGTGAAATAGAATTTGCTTACCGGTATAAAGAAGATTCGAAAATTATTGCCATTACAGGCAGTAACGGAAAAACAACTACTACATCTATGATATACCGGATTTTGGAAACAGCGGGTTATGATGTGGCTGTAGTGGGAAACATTGGGTATTCATTTGCAAGACAAATAGCCACGAACCCTAAAAAGTATTATGTGGCCGAAATCAGTTCTTTCCAATTGGATGATATAGAAACCTTTAGGCCTGATGTGGCAGTATTGACAAATATTACAGAGGATCATTTAGACAGGTATGAGTACAAATTTGAAAACTATATAAAAAGCAAATTCAGCATCTTAAAATATCAAACGGCATCGGATGTATTCATTTATAATGTTGATGATGAAGTAACAATGAACTACCTAACCCATTTTATAAACCACGTAAAAGCATTACCCATTAGTATGAGAAATAAATTACCCGAAGGAGCATTTGTCAGCGACTTTCAGATGCATATAAAATTTAAAGATGAAGAGATCGTGATGAGTGTAGAAGACTTTGCCCTGAAGGGAAAGCACAACCTTTATAACTCAATGGCTGCTGCAAGCGCGGCGGTGGCGGTTGATGTGAGAAAAGAAAATATTCGCACCGCCCTTGTTACAATGGAAAGCCTTGATCACAGGATGCAGCATGTCGTTACGATTGGAGGAGTAGATTTTATCAATGACAGCAAGGCAACGAATGTCAATAGCACATGGTATGCCCTGGAGAGTATCGAAAAGCCTGTAGTGCTGATTTTGGGTGGTGTCGATAAAGGGAATGATTACCGGATACTGCTCGATTTGGTAAAGGAGAAAGTAAAGGCTATTGTGTGCCTGGGTATTGACAATAAAAAGATTCATGAGTCATTCAAGGGATCCGTAGATGTAATAGTAGATACAACAAGTGCCGCAGAAGCTGCTGAGGCAGGGTACCGCCTGGCTCAAAAGGGTGATGTGGTATTGCTTTCTCCGGCATGTGCCAGCTTCGATCTTTTTAAAAATTATGAAGACAGAGGGCAACAATTCATTGCTGCCGTAAAAAATTTGTAAAGAACTGATAATGGATGCAGTAGAAAACATAGGAGGAGGCCGCATCAGGAAGGCAGAAATAGCTGCCGGAAAATTATGGCGCCGCACCAAAGGTGATAAGGTTATTTGGGCTATTGTCATACTCTTGACAATGATCAGCATCCTTGTGGTGTACAGCAGTATCGGATCTCTTGCTTACAAAATGAATAAGAGTACGGAAAGCTATTTGCTCCGCCAGGTGGGATACATCCTGTTAGGTGTTATCATTATTTATTTTGCTCATAGAGTCAACTATACCTTTTATTCGCGGATATCTACCATCTTATTTTTCATTTGTATTCCGCTATTGATTTATACACTGAAATATGGAAGCCACATCAATGATGCGAGCAGGTGGATAAGGCTTCCAGTAGTAAACCTGACCTTCCAGACTTCTGACCTTGCCAAGCTGGCGCTGTTTATTTATTTGAGCAGGTTGTTGAGTAAGAAGCAGGATGTGATCAAGGATCTTAAAAAGGGATTTCTGCCGGTTATTATCCCTGTATTAATCATTTGCGTCCTGATAGCACCGGCCAACCTGAGTACTGCAGCATTAATCGGTGGCATCGGAATGTTGCTGATGTTTATAGGCCGTGTCAAGATTAAACACATCCTCTATGTAGTAGGTGCGGCATTGCTGCCGGTATTGATCCTGATGGCAATTGCTTCGCATTATTATGATACGAAAACACATACATCGAAAGATCTTCCCGCTGTATTATCTGTAGGCCGTGTACCTACATGGATCAAGAGAGTTCAGAATTTCCGTTATTCAGAAACAGGAGAAGGATCTTACCAGGTGCAGCAGGCAAAGATTGCTATTGCCAGCGGTGGACTTTTTGGGAAAGGCCCCGGTAAGAGTGATCAAAGAAATTTTCTACCGCACCCCTATAGTGATTTTATTTATGCAATTATCATCGAGGAGTATGGCCTGGTAGGTGGTGTGGTGATCATGCTCATCTATATTTTGTTCCTGTATCGAAGCATTCGGATATTCCAGCGATGCCCTTATGCATTTGGTGCTTTCCTTGCGGTAGCATTGAGTTTTACGCTGGTGATACAGGCAATGGTTAACATGGCAGTGAATGTGCATTTGTTCCCGACGACAGGTGTCACATTGCCACTAATCAGCATGGGAGGCAGCAGTTTGCTTTTCACATGTGCAGCAATAGGTATCATATTAAGCGTAGCTAGAAACGTAGAGCAGATGGAAGGAAAGCCAACCGATATAGCATTGGCTGTACCTAATGTACCGGATGAAGCAGGAATTGAGAATAAAAAAGCAGGAGAATAATAACGTGCAGAGAAGGATTAAAAATATCAGGGCGATCATTGCCGGTGGCGGTACGGGAGGGCACATCTTCCCTGGCCTTGCTATAGCCGGAGCTTTGAGGCGTTCAGAGCCTGGTATTGAAATTCTCTTTGTGGGTGCTGAAGGAAAAATGGAAATGCAGAAGGTTCCTGAAGCAGGATACAATATTAAGGGAATCGGGATTGCAGGTTTCAATCGAAGCTCCATCTTTAAGAATTTAAGCCTTCCGTTCAAGTTGATCAGGAGTTGGTTTCAGGTCAGAAAAATTATAAAGGAATTCAAGCCTGATGTAGTGGTTGGCGTTGGTGGCTATTCTAGTTTTCCTGTTCTCAGGGTGGCACAAGGCAAAGGTATTCCTACATACATACATGAGAGTAACAGCCTGCCGGGAAAGGCCAATATGTGGCTGGGGAAAAAAGCGGTTAAAGTATTCGTGGCTTCTGAAGGAATGGAAAAATATTTTCCGGCTTCAAAGATATCTGTCTCAGGCAATCCGGTGAGAGAAGAACTCCGTGAAAAAATTGATCGTGAAGAAGCGTTGAAATATTTTGGATTGAGCCATGACAGGAAGACAGTGTTAGTAATCGGGGGAAGCCTTGGTGCCCGCAGCATTAATGAAGCGGTAATGCAGCATATTGAATTGTTTGGAAAAAATCATCTGCAGGTGATTTGGCAAACCGGTAAAAACTTCTCATTGGATGCAACTAAAATAGAAGAGCAGAAAGGCAACGTCAGAGCCAGCGATTTTATCAACAGGATGGAAATGGCATACAGCGCAGGTGATGTAGTAGTAGCACGTGCAGGAGCTATGACCATTGCTGAACTTATAACCCAAAAGAAAACGAGTATTTTAATTCCGTACCCTTTTGCTTCAGAAGATCACCAGACCGTCAATGCCAAATACCTGGTGGACAGGAAGGCTGCACTGATGATTCCCGATGCATCTGTGAAAGATCAACTCTTCCCGTCTATATTGAATTTAGTGAACAATGATAACAAGAGAAAGGAAATTGAAACAAACATCGGAGCATTGCCTCATGGTGATGCATCGGGTTTTATTGCAAATGAAATTTTAAGCCATATAAAGAAGTGAAGGAGAACCTGACCATATCAAGCGTTTATTTCTTAGGCATTGGCGGCATTGGTATGAGCGCACTTGCAAGATATTTTTTGCAGAAAGGAATAGCTGTGAGCGGCTATGACAAATCGCCTTCGGTTATTACAGATCACCTGAAAGAAGAAGGCGCTTCCATTCACTTCGAAGAAGATCTTTCAATGATTGACCAAAATGCAAGCCTGGTGGTTTATACACCTGCAATTCCGAAAGACCACAAAGAGCTGGCCTGGTACAAATCGAAAAATTATAACCTGAAGAAAAGAAGTGAAGTACTTGCAGATATCACACGGGATGGATACAATGTTTGTATTGCAGGTACGCATGGAAAAACCACCATTACCGTGATGACCTCTTTTATTTTGCGGCACTGTGGGTTTGGATGTAATGCTTTCCTGGGTGGCATCTCAGTAAATTATGATACGAATTATTGGAGTAGTGCATATAATGTGAATGTGGTCGAAGCAGATGAATACGATCGGAGTTTTTTAAAACTTTCACCCGATACTGCTGTGATCACGGCGATGGATGCCGATCACCTCGATATCTATGGCACTGTGGAATCTATGAGAGAGGCTTTCCATTCCTTTGCTTTGAACATCAGAGCTGGTGGGAGGCTATTTCAGCGTTTTCCACTAAAAGCTCCTGATGATCTGGCGTGTAAGCATTACCGTTATTCATTACAAAATACGGATACTGATATCTATGCAAGCGATATCATCATGCAGGAAGGAGGGTATCGGTTTTCAGTACAGGGACAGGGATGGTCAGTAAGCGACTTGCACCTGCACATGGGTGGAATGCATAATGTAGAGAACGCTGTGGTGTCAGTGTCTATAGCGCATGAATTCGGAATAGATGACGATAAGATAAGGGCAGCAATTGCAGATTTCAGGGGAATAAAAAGAAGGTTCGAATACATTATCGGTGTGAAGGAAAGCGCAACAGGTAAAAATAATGTAGTGTTTATTGATGATTATGCACATCATCCGGAGGAATTGAAAGCCTTGCTCAGAGGCGCCCGCAGCCTGTTCAACAACAGGTGGATCACAGTTATTTTTCAACCTCATCTTTATACACGCACCCGCGACTTGTACAAAGAGTTTGCAGAAGTACTGTCCATCGCTAATTCCGTGATCCTGATGCCCATTTATCCTGCAAGAGAACTGCCCATTGAAGGAGTTGCTTCGGAGATGATTGAAAGAGAAATCAGGAATTCGGATGTAAAAATTTTGGAAAAGGATCAATTGCTGAAGTGGATTGATGATGATTATATACCCACCCTGCCGCACAGTTTGGATGGGGATGTGTTGATAACAGCCGGAGCTGGAAATATTGACCGTTTGGTCATTCCGATAAAAGAAAAATTATTAAACAATCAAACACATGCACACTAATAAAAAATACCGTATGCCCAGGTTGCTGAAGGTATCCATTGTGATGGTACTTACTGCCGGTGTATTGGTTGTAACGGTAGCAGCTATCGGGAATGGCGAGAAGGAAAAAATATCAAACGTCAAAATAAGTATCAGTAGCCCCCATGACCTGGATTTCGTTACGAACTCCGATATCATGCAAGTACTGGTAAAGGCTGCCGGAAACTCTTTGAAAAACCAACCCATCGGATCGCTGGATCTAACTTCTTTAGAGAATCACTTGCTAAAGAACCCCTGGATCAGGAAGGCTGAATTGTTTGTCGACAACAACAGGACACTGCGTGTCAATGTTGAAGAGAACACACCTGTCGCCCGGATATTTACTACAGATGGCAGATCATTTTATGTATCCGCGTCCTCTGAAGTACTACCCCTGAGCGACAGGTATTCAGCCCGAGTACCTGTATTTACAGACTTTCCGGCATTTAAGAAAAGACCGGATAGCAGCCTGATGGCAGGAGTATTTACAATCGGATCGTTTATTCTTAATGATAAATTCTGGATGTCGCAGATAGACCAGGTCGCTATCACACCTCATGAAAAATTCGAAATGATCCCTAAGTTAGGTAACCAGGTCATCAGGTTTGGATCAAGTGAAGATCATGAAGAGAAGTTCAGAAAGTTATTTGCCTTTTACAGGCAGGTACTGGAATACACCGGTTGGAACAGGTACAAGGTGATCGATCTCCAGTTTAGGGGGCAGGTGGTAGCGGAGCGGAGAGATGCATCTGAGATCAGGGCAGACTCCCTGGCTGCCATTCGTATTATGAAGAGCATCATAGAAGATGCAAAGAAAAAAATAAATGATTCTTCAATAATTCAATTACCGGATAATGATGGTACCGATAAACCTATTGTCCGGGTAAACACCCCAAAGACTACAAGCGCGCCTCCGAAACCAACCGCAGTTTCATCCGAACCTTCTGATTCTGATAACCCCCTTTCTATTCAGAATACAGAATCGCTAAAAGAAGTTAATAAGGCTGAATCTGTAAAAAAGAAAGAACTTAAGCTGGCTCCCAAAGGGAAAGAAGAAACTAAAAATCGTGTACCCAAGGCTGTTATGCCTTCAAAAAACATAAGTGATGACAACAGATAACAATACACAAACAATAGCAGGCAACTGCACAAAATCAACAAACATGAACAACGAACAACCCATTATCGTAGGCCTCGACATTGGCACTACTAAAATTGCCGCTATTGCCGGGCGGAAAAATGAATACGGCAAATTGGAAATTCTAGGATTTGGGCGCGCGAACAGCAATGGTGTACAGCATGGTATGGTACTAAACATTGACCAAACCATTCGTGCCATTCAGACGGCGCTTGAAAATTGTCATGCGAGTAACCCCAGCCTGCCGGTATCAGAAGTGTATGTGGGTATTGCCGGGCATCATATCAAAAGCCTGCAAACAAGAGGCGACATCGTAAGGCAAAATACAGATGATGAGATATCCCAGTTAGAAATCGACCAGCTGGTCAACGACCAATACAAAACTTATATTCCTGCCGGAGACCAGATTATCGATGTGATACCACAGGAATTCACAGTAGATAATTTCCAAAATATACCTGACCCTATCGGATACAGTGGCGTGAAAGTGGGTGCAAATTTTCA
>JBDHYH010000008.1:0-59375 GCA_039811325.1 Chitinophagaceae bacterium
AGGCAACTAAGGTCAGTGTAGAGTTTAGAAAAATTCAGAAGGGTTTAGAAAGTTTAGAGTTGAGTTTGGAATGAAGAGCATTGTTCGCATTGAATCAATAATTATCTATTCATCAATAATAAATTTACCATGAGCTGGATCCAGGATATCATCTCGCCAAAGACACGTAAATGGGAAGAGTTTTACCGCAATCGTTTTCAACACGACCGCATTGTGCGCAGCACACACGGTGTAAACTGTACCGGTGGCTGTTCCTGGCAGATTCATGTCAAAGAAGGAATCGTCGTGTTTGAAACCCAGCAATTGGATTATCCTTTGATTGATGATAATTTACCGCCTTACGAACCACGCGGATGCCAGAGAGGTATATCATATTCATGGTATCTCTATAGCCCTTTGCGTATCAAGTATCCACTCATCCGCGGAACATTACTGGACGCTTTCAGAGAAGAAAAAGAAAAAGCAGGAGGCAATCCTGTGACAGCCTGGGAAAATTTACAGAATAATAAAGAGAAGAGAAGCAGGTATCAGAATTCAAGAGGCAAGGGAGGATTCCGCAGAGCCTCCTGGGATGAGGTACTGGAGATAATGGCCGCTGCTAATATACATACTGCAAAGAAATATGGCCCGGATCGGGTGATTGGGTTTTCACCGATCCCGGCCATGTCTATGTTGAGCTACGCTTCTGGAGCCAGGTTCCTGCAATTGTTTGGAGGAGTGAACCTGAGTTTTTATGATTGGTATTGCGATTTGCCACCGGCCTTTCCGGAGCTGTGGGGAGAACAAACAGATGTGTGCGAAAGCGCCGACTGGTACAATGCGAAGATGATCGCAGACATGGGTACCAACCTGAACATGACCCGCACACCGGATTGCCACTTCTTTGCCGAATCAAGACACAATGGAACGAAGGCGGTGGTGTTCTCGCCCGACTTCAGCCAGTTGTGTAAATATGCAGATCAATGGATTCCCTTACACGCGGGGAGCGACGGCGCTTTCTGGATGGCGGTAACGCATGTCATTCTCAAAGAATATCATTACGAAAAACAAACACCTTTTTTTATTGATTATGTAAAACGCTACACGGATAGCCCGATGTTGGTCCATCTTGATAAAACAGAAGATGGTTTTACGCCCGGAAGATTGGTTCGTGCTAATGAAATTTCAAAATGGAAAGACATTGAAAATGGTGATTGGAAATTTTTATCCATAGATGAAACCAGTGGTGAGTTCGTAGTTCCTAAGGGAACTATGGGCTACCGCTGGGATAAACAGGGTGGCAAATGGAATATGAAATATGAATGTGGTGAAACCGATTTGAATTATGATCCTGTACTCACTTTGCTCAATCAAAAAGATGAAGCCCTGCAGGTTGAATTCACAGAATTCGGACTTGCGAAAAAAGCTATGCGTGGTGTGCCGGTGAAATGGATAGAGACTAAAAATGGCAAAGAACCTGTTACAACTGTTTATGATTTGATCATGGCGCAATATGGAGTGGACAGGGGTTTGGGTGGTGATTATCCAAAAGGGTATGATGATTCTGATGCTGCTTACACACCAGCATGGCAGGAAATTTTTACAGGGATAGATTCCAAAACACTGTTTCAGTTTGCACGTGAATGGGCTGAAACTGCAGATGCCACCGGGGGTAAATGTATGATTTTAGTTGGAGCGGGTATCAATCACTGGTACCATCAAAATCTCATGTATCGTGCGGGAGCTATGGCATTAATGCTCTGTGGCTGTGTTGGAAAAAATGGTGGTGGATTGAATCACTATGTAGGTCAGGAAAAATTAGCCCCTGTAGAATCGTGGGGATCTATTGCATTTGCAAAAGATTGGGTTCCTGTGTCCAGATTGCAGCAAGCACCGCTCTGGCATTATATCAATACCTGCCAGTATCGTTACGACGGACATTATTCCAACTATAATACCATTCACAAAAATAAATGGACTGATAAGCATGTAGCTGATACCATTTTTACATCAGTAAGAAACGGGTGGATGCCTTTCTATCCACAGTTCAATGCAAACACATTAGAGCTTTCAAAGGAGGCTGTAGCCAATGGCGCAAAGAATGATGAAGACATTAAGAATTATGTGCTGGGAAAATTAAAATCTAAAGAACTGCGGTATTCGGTTGAAGACCCCGAAGCAGAAGTGAATTATCCGCGTGTGTGGTACATCTGGCGCGGCAATGCATTGCTGGCAAGTATGAAGGGGCATGAATATGCATTGAAACATTATTTAGGGACACACAACAATTTGATTGCTACTGACGCGCAGGAAAAACCGGAAGAAGTAAAATGGCACGACATGGCGCCCGTTGGGAAAATGGATTTGGTTGTTGATCTGAATTTCCGGATGGATTCATCGGCGCTTTATTCTGATATTGTTTTGCCCGCTGCTTCGTGGTATGAAAAAGCAGACTTAAACAGCACCGACCTGCATTCATTCATCCATCCACTCGGGCAGGCAGTAGCACCGGTTTGGGAATCAAAAACCGACTGGGATATATTTAAACATCTTGCGAAAGCAACCAGTGAGATTGCCAAAAAATATTTCAATGAAGTGCAGAAAGATGTAGTGGCCACACCACTATCACATGATAGCATAGACGAAATTACCCAACCGACCATCAAAGACTGGTACAAAGGTGAATGTGAGCCTGTGTTGGGAAAATCCATGCACAAGCTGACAGTTGTGGAAAGAGACTACACACAGATTTATGAAAAATTCATCACGCTCGGAGAAGCGATTCGTGAAAAAGGATTGGGCGCTCATGGCAATCATTATATGTGCCAGGAAGAGTATGATGAAATGTGTACCTCTCATCATTTCCATCACAGGGAATACCAGGGAAAAATTCTTCCATCTATCCAGGAAGATGAATGGGCAGCCAACGCTGTGCTTCATCTTTCTACCTTGACCAATGGTAAACTTACAGAAAAGGCATATCAATACATGGAGAAGAAAACAGGCCTTGTGCTTGCCGATCTTTCTGCCGGAAGTAAGGATGTAGAAATCCGGTATGCTGATCTGTTGAAAAGTCCACATCGCTACAATACTTCACCTGTTTGGTCGGGGTTGATGAATGACGGAAGGGCCTATTCAGCCTACACATACAATGTTGAACGATTGGTGCCGTGGAGAACACTAACAGGCCGGCAACATTTTTATTTAGACCAGGAGTTGTACATCGCTTATGGTGAGCATTTGCCAACATTTAAACCGGCGCCGAATCCTGAAGTGTATGGCGACCTGCGCGAGACATGGAAACGAGGGAAAGCCAAAGCCCTAAACTATCTCACGCCTCATGGTAAGTGGCATATCCATTCTACCTACATGGAAAATCTGAGAATGCTCACTTTGTCGCGCGGTATTGAACCTTGCTGGCTCAGTGAAAAAGACGCAGAAGAACTCGGCATTAAAGATAATGACTGGGTAGAAGTACACAACGATCATGGTGTGTATGTAACAAGGGCTGTGGTGAGTTCACGAATTCCGCCGGGTATGTGCATTGTGTATCACGTGCCGGAAAGAACCGTGGGAATTCCAAAATCACAATTGAGAGGAAACCGAAGAGGTGGTGGACATAACAGTGTAACAAGGATTCATTTGAAACCCAATTATCTCAATGGTGGTTATGGTCAGTTCTCATACCACTTTAATTATTGGGGGCCGGTAGCGCCGCAGAGAGATACGCATGTGGTGGTGAAGAAGATGGAGGTATTGAATTGGTGATGGTTAATGGTTAATGGTTAATGGTTAAATGATTCTTATTTGATCAGGAAAAAACTATATAGGGTGGCAATAAAATAAATTCATAATAAACAAGCTATAATTCACAATTCACAATTCATAATTCACAATTCATAATTAATAAATCATGGACGTTCGCTCACAAATAGCAATGGTTTTTCACTTAGACAAGTGTATCGGTTGTCATACCTGTTCTATTGCGTGTAAAAATATATGGACAGATCGCAAAGGCGCTGAATACATGTGGTGGAATAATGTGGAAACCAAACCCGGTACCGGCTATCCTTCCAAGTGGGAAGACCAGGAAATTTATAAAGGAGGCTGGGAAAAGAAAAATGGGAAAATCAATCTGAAAGGCGCTGGCCATAGAAGAGGGCTTACGAATATTTTTTATAACCCCAATCTTCCGGTCATTGATGATTACTACGAACCCTTTACTTATAAATACTTAGACCTTATAGAATCACCCGAAGGGGATGACCAGCCAACTGCACGACCTGTTTCATTGATCACCGGAAAACCAATAGATATAAAAATGGGTCCCAACTGGGATGATGATCTAAGCGGTACCCCTGATTATGCACGTCATGATCCTAACCTGAAAAACATTTCACCTGAAGAACAGGAAGTGATGTTTCAATTGGAAAAGATGGCCATGTTTTATCTGCCGCGTATTTGCAACCACTGCCTGAATCCGGCATGTGTGGCTTCCTGTCCTTCCGGTGCCATTTACAAAAGAGGCGAAGATGGAATCGTGCTGATCAACCAGGAAGTATGCCGGGCATGGAGAATGTGTGTTACCGCATGCCCGTACAAAAAATCATATTACAACTGGCACACAGGAAAATCAGAAAAGTGTATCCTGTGTTACCCAAGAATAGAAGCCGGTCTGGCGCCTGCGTGTATGCATTCCTGTGTGGGACGGATCAGGTATCTCGGCGTATTGTTGTATGACGCTTCACGCATTCATGAGGCAGCCAGTGCTGATGACAACAATCTGGTGAATAGCCAACTGGATATTATTCTTGATCCGTTTGATGAAAATGTAATTGCTGAAGCAAAGAAAAATGGCGTAGCTGATTCTACACTGCATGCTGCAAGGTTTTCGCCGGTGTATAAATTCGTAAAAGAATGGAAACTGGCATTGCCACTGCACCCTGAGTTCCGCACACTGCCGATGTTGTTTTATGTACCACCATTACTGCCGGTGATGGCCACAGTGAAGAAAACAGATCAATCAGAACAGCGAGATAAAATGAGTCCCGTTGCAAAGAAGTGGGAAGACAACTGGCTCTACGATACCAGTACCAAAGAACTTTGGGGCACTTTAGATCAAATACGTTTTCCATTAGAATACATCGCCAGTTTATTCAGTGCGGGTGATGTGGAATTGATCAAAGAAAAATGGAAAAAATTGATGGCGGTGCGCATTCATCGCAGAAAAGTTACGGTAGGTGATATCAGTGACGAGAAGGTAGCAGAAACATTGCGCGACGCCGGAATGACAGCGGCTGAAGCAGACGCTATTTATGCACTCACCTCACTTCCAAAATTTGAAGAACGTTTTGTGATACCGGCAGCACATCGCGAGCAGGCTATAGAGATGATGGACTTTACAGGAGATACAAAAGGCGACACCGGTTTTGGAATTAAGAAGCCGGTGAAAAGGGGCGTGTAAAACAATCTTACAGCAAACGAACAAATAAAGAAGAATTCTGTTTTAAGATAAATACCAAAAGAATGGAAACAGTAAACACACTTTCTGATTATAGTCAACTTTCAAAACTGTTTCTGTACCCACAGAATGATGAATACAGAAGTGAGATGTTGAAGATTGAGCATTATCTCATGGAAAGCAATCCTGGAGCAGCTTTAGCATTGAAACCATTCATTGATTTTGTGGAGCGATCATCCATTGTTGAAATGCAGGAATTGTTTCTTCGCTCATTCGATGTACAGGCCATCACTACGCTGGACATAGGTTTTATTTTATTCGGTGAAGATTACAAGAGAGGAAAACTATTGGTTCATCTGAATGAAGAACACCGGAAAGCAGGAAATGATTGTGAGACGGAACTTTCAGATCATCTGCCCAACCTGCTTCGCCTGCTTCCCAAAATGCAGGATGAAGAAATGCGTGCTGAAATTGCAATATTCCTGTTGCTTCCTGCAGTTGAAAAAATGATCAGTGAATTTTCCATTGATAAAATTGAGAAGAAAGATGTTGTATATAAAAAACACCAGAAGGTCTTAATAGAGACTTCACCAAATCACAGAACCGTTTACCAAAACTCTCTAAAGGCCTTGTTTCTTGTATTAAAGGGTGATTTCGGATATGAGCCGGCGCAGGAAAATTCCAAAACTGCGGGCGCCGGCCATTCTGATCCAAACATCCCCGCCTCAGGTGAAATGGATTCTGAATTGAAAGACTTTAGCCAGAATATAGAAACAGAAATGCTCACGGAAAAATAACGAAATCTGAAAATCGGAATATGAACTAATAAACAAAAAGCCATGAATTTTATAGATAATTTTATCCTGATTGTGCTGCCTTATCTAGCTTTGGCAGTATTCCTGATTGGTTCCATTTACCGCTATCGGAACAGGAAATTCCAGGTGTCTTCGCTGTCATCCCAATTCCTTGAAGGCAGAAGATTGTTTTATGGTTCTGTTCCTTTTCACTGGGGTATCCTGTTTATTTTTACAGGTCATCTTATTGCCTTTTGTATTCCAAGAGGTGTGCTCGCATGGAATAGTGATCCGGTACGGTTGATTGTATTGGAGATTACCGCTTTCATTTTTGGGATAAGCATGCTCGTTGGTTTGATCAATCTCATCATCAGGAGATACACTACGCCGCGGTTAAAACCGGTTACAAATTACATGGACGCTATCGTCTATGCATTACTGATACTTCAGACATTTGCAGGCTTATGGATTGCTTACAATTTCCGTTGGGGGTCATCCTGGTTTTCTACATTGCTCACCCCGTATCTGTATTCCATCTTTAAGCTCCAGCCGGATATTTCAGCAGTACAATTATTACCGTGGACGGTAAAATTGCATATTACCGGAGCATACCTGATCATTGCCATCATCCCGTTTTCAAGGCTCATCCACTTCCTGGTATTGCCACTGAATTATTTGTGGCGGCCTTATCAGCAGGTGAGATGGAACTGGAACCGGAAGAAAGTGCGCAGTTCAGAAACACCGTGGTCGTTGCAGCGCCCTAAAAATACCTGATCATGTTGCTCAATATCGTAACAGATGACCAATTGCTGACCAGCCAGATTGTAAAGACAATATTGCTGGTACTCATCTGTGGCGGTATTGTTTTTAATCTTGTCAGATTATTTCGTGCTGTTGCAATAAAAAAAAAGACTACCAACTTCATCATTCTCGCCGGCCTTGTGGTGATATTCATTATTGTATTTAAGCAATATCGTATAGAAGCGTCGCTGCTCAGGAATCCTGTGTATGTGCAGGGCACTACACTCGGGTACTGTAGTGTTTTCGCAGAAGGCCGTGGAATTCAATTTGAGTACGAAATGGAGGGAAGAAAATTCCTGAACTGCAACACGTTTCATCCGATTCCCGAAGACAGTATCAAGGTGCCGGGAGGAAAATATATGGTAAGGGTATCAGGAACATTTCCCGGTGAAGGGAGGATGGATTTTAAGAAAAGATCTGAATAAAACTGACTACAGATGTACCTCAGAATTGCCACATATTCCAATCGAGTCCTGGCACTCAGTACGATTGCATTCATGGTTTGTTTTGCGGCATGGATGATCAATGGCGTGTTGGTCACTTATCTCGTCGATCAGGGGGTGTTCAATTGGAATCCTATGCAGATAGGATGGTTGCTTGGTGTTCCTGTGCTAGTGGGTTCTGTTTTAAGATTACCTGTCGGAATACTCACAGATAAATTCGGGGGTAAATGGATGATGGCAGTAATCCTCATTTGTAGCGCTATTCCAATGTATTTTTTATCCCACGCCAATAGTTTCACTTCGTTTCTTTTACTCAGCTTCGGCTTCGGGATTGCAGGCACCGCGTTTGCTGCAGGGGTAGCATATACCTCTCAATGGTATCCGAAAGAAAAGCAGGGAACAGCATTAGGTGTGTTCGGTGTTGGTAATACAGGAGCTGCATTGACTACTTTTTTTGCGCCTACCATCCTGAATAAACTGACTGATAATGGGGCTGATATAGAAGGCTGGCGGATGTTACCAAAACTTTATGCAGTGCTTTTGTTGGTTACATGTATTATTTTTCTTCTTTTGACCAGGAACAAAATCCCTGCTGCTTCCAAATCTATCATGCAGCGACTCTCCCCATTGAACCAGGTAAGAGTATGGAGATTCGGATTGTACTACTTCTTTGTATTCGGAGGTTTCGTTGCATTGTCTCAGTGGCTCATTCCATTTTATGTAAATGTGTATTCCCTTTCTATAGTTTCTGCCGGGTTTATGGCGGCTGCATTCAGTATGCCTGCAGGGCTATTCAGAGCTGCCGGAGGATGGCTCTCAGACAAAGTGGGTGCAAGGTTGGTGCTGATCTGGGTATTCGGTGTCAGCTTTGTGTGTATGTTTTTCCTGATCATTCCAAGGATGGAAATACAGGCGCCCGGACAAGGTGTGATGGCTGGTAAAGCAGGTACTGTGAAATCCGTGAGCGATGAACAAATCGAAGTGGGCGAAAATTCCTATTTTCTTCAAAGCAAAACAGGCGACTCTTCTAAGGTTACGATTCGTTTTGGTATTCACCACGACCAGGAAGGGTTTTTGTTACTTCCAACTACCACATTTCATCAGGTGCCTTTGGTGAGAGAAGGTGAGCCGGTTACTAAGGGGCAATTGATTGCCAAAGGAGTTACAATGATCTATTTTCAAGCAAACAAATGGATTTTTTCAGGCCTGGTATTTATCATTGGTATCATGATGGGGCTGGGTGGGGCTGCGGTTTTTAAACATATTTCCGATTATTATCCTGAAAATATCGGGACAGTGGGAGGAATTGTTGGAGTGTTGGGCGGACTTGGAGGTTTCTTTGGTCCTTTGGTTTTTGGATATCTGTTAAAAGTAACCGGAATCTGGACTACCTGCTGGATGTTTCTTGCGGTGTTGGTGGCCGTGTGCCTCGTTTGGCAACGTTTGACGATTAAAGCTATAACGAAGAAAGCAGACAGATGAATTTTGATTCATGGTAAATGGCTTTCGAATGAATAACATATTCATGATTTTGAAATAGAAAAGAAATTTTGAAATAAAATGCAATCATCTTCATCCGGTAATATTCGCAATGCTATGAGGGAAGGGATTAAAACTCTTTCCCCGGCTTACTTTGCGCTGGTAATGGCCACCGGAATTATTTCCATCGGTGCATTTTTGTTGGATATGAAATGGATTGCATTTATTCTGTTTGGGCTAAACAACATTTTTTTTATTATTCTCTGGATACTCACTATCCTTCGCCTCGCATGGTATTATCCATATATCAAAAGTGACCTGACACATCACATGGCGGGCACCGGATTTTTCACCACCGTTGCAGGTACCTGTGTACTGGGAACCCAATATATTATCCTGTTTGAATTGTTTGACATCGCTGTGTTTCTGCTGGTGCTGGGGATTTTATTATGGCTGTTTTTAACCTATACTATTTTTACAACACTCACCACGCAACAAAATAAACCAACGCTTGACAAAGGTATAACCGGAGGATGGCTCACAGCCATCGTTGCTACCCAGGCAGTATCTATACTGAGTGCACTAATCGCCACACACATAAAACAGCCTTATCGCGTGGAAGCAAATTTCTTTGCTCTGTCTATGTGGCTATGGGGCGGCATGTTTTATATCTGGATGATTTCCCTGATTTTTTACCGATATACCTTTTTTAAATTTTCTCCCGGCGACCTGGCACCACCTTACTGGATCAACATGGGAGCAATGGCTATATCCACTTTAGGAGGGTCTGTACTCATTCTTAATGCACCGGACGCACCCTTCCTGGAATCACTGCTACCATTCCTGAAAGGCTTCACCGTGTTTTATTGGGCAACAGGTACCTGGTGGATTCCAATGTTAATCATCCTGGCTATATGGAGGCATGTTTATAAAAAATACCCATTAAAATATGATCCGCTTTATTGGGGTGCAGTATTTCCACAAGGAATGTATGCAGTTTGTACATTCCGCATGTCAAAGGCGCTGCACATGCCATTTCTGTATTATTTCTACGAGGTATTTATTTATTTAGCCCTTTGCGCCTGGACTGTCGCGTTTATTGGGCTGGTACGTAATTTATTATCAAGGTATCTTCTACCGAATGAGAAATTGAAACTGCCGGAAATGTCTGGACCTGGCTGAACAGGATCATCCTTGACACATGACGAAAATCATTTTTAAACCTTAAATACATGGCTAAATTTGAAACAACTGCTTAACCATAAAAAAATACAAGAAGATGAATAACATTTTTGAAAACAATCCCAACAAGAAGACAGATTTCATAAAGCGATTTGTAGAAAAAGATGAAGGAGATGTGCAAGTGTATTCGCCAATGGATCCGCCGGGCGCTTACAAACCGCAGGGCATAGAGCCGGTCCCCTATGAAGAACTTCATCCGATACTGCAATTGTTTATGGATGAGCATAAAAATACTTTGAAGATCATTGATGAATTAGAGGTCACTTTAATCGGTATTAAACAGGAAGGCTTAACCAAAGAAAGAAATAAAAAGTTAGGTGAATTCTTTGCCTACTTAGACGATAAGATTGTGCTTCACAATCTGAAGGAGGAACGCATTTTGTTTCCGTATATACATGACCGTATGATAGACAACGGTGAACACGGAATCGGTCCGATACCTGACACCGGAGTGGATATGTTGGAAAACGATCACATCAAGATGATGGAACTCGGCACACTGACTTTTAGCCTGATGGGAATTACGTCACGGATTGTGGATCCGGTTTCCAATGCCCTGTTGCTGGACACGTCCATTGAACAGGGGCTTTCATTAGTTGAATTGCTGCGCCTGCATATTTTCAGAGAAGACAATGTGGTGTTTCCATTGGCACATAAGTATTTGACAAAAGGCGACTACGAAGAGATCACCCGGAAGATGAAGAAATATTTCTCAATTGATTTGACCATAAAGAATTAGAAAAAAATATTTTAATAATGCTGACAGATCAATATAACCGTGTTCACACCTACCTCAGGATTTCACTTACGGATAAGTGCAACCTGCGCTGCACCTATTGCAATCCGGTTGATCTGCCCAAAGGTTATTTTTCAAAATCCAATAAAATGTCTGCTGATGAGATTGAAACGATTGCAGGTGTTTTCATAAAAGAAGGAATCAAAAAAATAAGGCTTACAGGCGGCGAGCCATTGGTGAGAAAGGACGCGAAGGAAATCATACGGCGGCTTTCCAGGTATCCGGTAGAACTCGCCATCACTACAAATGGTGTGTATGTTCATGAGTTTATTGATACATTCTGCGAAGCCGGGATTTGGTCAGTAAATGTAAGTCTTGATTCATTGGATAGCAAAAGAAACCAACTGATTACCGGGAGAGATGAGTTTGACAGAGTGAAAGCAAATATTGGTCTGCTGCTGAAGAATAATTTTCATGTCAAGATCAATACCGTGGTGATGAGAGATGTGAATACCGACGAACTATGCAATTTTGTAGCATGGACAAAAGATGTTCCTGTGGAGGTCCGGTTTATAGAGTTTATGCCATTTTCGGGTAACCATTGGAGTAAGGAAAAAGTATTTTCGTATCGGGAAATGCTCTCATTGATTGGCGAATATTTTCACTATGTTCCATTGCATAATGACAACCATGACACCGCCGTAAAATACCAGGTTCCCGGTTACAAAGGAACATTCGCCATCATCAGCACGATGAGCCGCCCCTTCTGCAGTGGCTGCAACAGGCTGCGGTTAACCACGGACGGCAAGATGAAGAATTGCCTTTTTTCAAAAGGTGAAGCAGATATTCTTGGTGCGTTGAGAAGTGGTACGGATATCGTGCCGCTTATCAGGCAGTGTGTTTGGGAAAAGGAAGAAGCTCTGGGCGGGCAATTAAATATGAGTAACGGGAATGTGAAAAATAGAAGTATGATTCACATAGGAGGGTAATATGATATAGCCACAAAGACACGAAGACAAAAAGAAGAAGTTGATAAGAATCTTCGTGACTTAGTGCCTTAGTGGCAAAAAAAAGTAATAGCCATAAAGACACGAAGGCACAAAGAAGAAGTTGAATTGGCTTTGTGTTTTCATGGTAAAAAATATTAGCCACAAGGACACGAAGACATAAAGAAGGGAAATGATACTCCGTGCCTTAGTGCCTTAGTGGCAAACAAAAAAGAAGCAATAGCCACGAAGACACAAAGAAGAAACTGATAAGAATCTTCGTGATTTAGTGCCTTAGTGGCAAACAAAAAAGACACGACATGCACATTTTGCTCACAGGCGCAAATGGATACATCGGTATGAGGCTGCTGCCGGTACTTGTAGAAGACGGGCATGAGGTAACGTGTGTGGTGAGAGATAAAGACCGGTTCAGGCCTGCTGCAGATATCCTTGACAAAGTACATGTCATTGAGTTTGACTTTCTTCATCCTGAAAATGCAGTGCAAAATTTCAGGGACAAACAATTTGATGTTGCCTATTACCTCATTCATTCCCTCGGCGATACTTCTACCACACTGAAAGAATATGAATTAAGGTCAGCAGGTTGTTTTGTACTGGTAGCATTACTCACGCAAGTAAAACAAATCATTTACCTGAGTGGTATCAGTAATGAACAGAATCTCTCAAAACACCTGACCGCGCGTAAAGTAGTGAAGGATGTCTTCATGCGTTCCGGAATTGCCTATACGATTTTTGAAGCCGGTATTATTGTCGGCTCCGGAAGTGTGTCTTTTGAAATCATTCGTAGTCTCACGGAAAAATTGCCTCTGATGATTGTACCGCGGTGGCTCAATTCAAAATGTCAGCCTATCGCAATTCGCAACGTGATTTATTATTTGCAACACAGTGCTATGAATGAAAAAACCTTTTTCAAAACATTTGAAATAGGCGGGCCTGAGATTTTTTCTTATAAGCAAATGCTGCTGGGCCTCGCTGAAGTACGTGGGTATAAGAGGTTGATTATTTCCCTGCCGGTTTTGTTTCCGGGATTGTCTGCACATTGGGTGTATCTTTCTACCTCTGCCAGTTTCACCATTGCCAAACAATTAGTGCAAAGCATGAAGAACGATGTGGTGTGTAAGGAGTTTTCCATTCGGGAAATCATTCCGCAATACCTGATTCCATACAAAGAGGCGATAAAAATGGCCTTTGAAAGGATAGAACAAAATATGGTCGTTTCCAGTTGGACGGATTCGGCGTCCAGCAGTCTGCGTCATTTGGATATCAGCCAATTCATTGAAGTGCCGGTGAACGGATGCTTCAAAGACCGCAGGTGGACAGAGATTCCTAAAAATCAGATAGAAGAAGTAGCAAAGCGATTTTTCAGTATTGGTGGCGAACATGGCTGGTATTATGCAGATATGCTGTGGCGAATGCGCGGAATGCTGGACAGATTTATGGGAGGAGTTGGGCTTAGCAGAGGAAGGAGGAGCAAAGTGGACATTGAAGCAGGTGATACCATTGATTTTTGGAGAGTGATACTGGCCGACCGTAAGAATCATCGCCTGCTCTTATTTGCCGAAATGAAATTGCCCGGAGAAGCATGGCTGGAGTTTGCGATTGTGAATAATGAGAACCGGTCTATTTTGAAGCAGACGGCAACTTTTCGCCCGAAGGGAATTATGGGAAGAAATTATTGGTATGCGATGTTACCGTTTCATTATTTTATTTTCAGGAACATGCTGAAGCGGATAGCGGGAAAGAATTGAATGGCCACGAAGACACTAAGACACAAAGGAGAAAAAAACTTAGTGCCTCTGTGCCTTAGTGGCAAACAAAAAAATATAAAATGATTTCAGTCTCGGAAGCAAGAAAAAAAATTATTGATAATTGCCCACAGGCAAGGGTAACACTGCTTCCTTTAATTGAAGCAGCAGGATGTGTGCTGGCCGATAATGTGTATTCACCGATTGATTCACCACATTTTGATCAGAGCGCCATGGATGGCTATGCATTCCGGTTTGATGATTGGGATGGAAAATCTGGTTTCAAGGTAATTGGAGAAGTACAGGCAGGAAACGGATCTGGCATTGACTTACACTCGTCTGAAGCCATTCGGATTTTTACCGGTGCTGCATTGCCTGCAGGCGCTGATACAGTAGTGATACAGGAAAACGTGGTGAAGGAAGGTAATCTGATAAAAATAGTAACCAACCATTTGGGCAAAGGAAGCAATGTTCGGTTGAAAGGTTCGCAGGTAAAAATAAAAGAACAGATCCTGAACCATGGTCATGTACTTTCACCGGCCACAGTTGCGTTTCTCGCAGGACTTGGATTTACACATGTTCTTGTTTATTCTAACCCAACCGTTAGTATCATCACCACCGGAAAAGAATTGATAAAGCCCGGCGAACCATTGGCCGAAGGAAAAATTTATGAATCCAATTCATTGGGACTAAAGGCTGCATTGCAGCAGATAAATATTACGCCTGCTGCAATCAACACTGTAGATGATGAAGAAGAAAAAATAATTAAAGTTATCCGGGAGCAAATAAAAAAGGTGGACATACTCATTCTTACCGGAGGCGTTTCCGTAGGAGATTATGATTTTGTTACTACCGCACTTGAGAAGTGTGGTGTTCAAAAGGTTTTTCATAAAGTAAAGCAGAAACCCGGTAAACCATTTTACTTCGGTGTACATCAGCAGACACTGGTATTCGCATTACCCGGCAATCCCGCTTCTGTCCTGACTTGCTTTTATGAATATGTTGTTGACGCTATCAGCAAACAAACAAAAAAGCAATATTTTAAATCAATACAATTGCCTTTAACGAATGATTTTTCTAAAAAGAAGGGACTTACTTTTTTTTTGAAAGGAAAAATAAATAAGGATGGTGTATCTATTCTTCCTGACCAGGAAAGCTATAAGATGAATTCTTTTGCGTTGGCGGATTGTATTGTTGAATTGGGCGAAGAAAAAGAAGTTGTCAGAAAATCTGAAATGGTTTCTGTGAGAATGATCACTGATTGACAGAGGAGCTATTAATAGAAATGAAAGTGATTTTGATAAAGAATAAATAAAAAAGTATGAGTAAAGCGTACGTAATCCTGGCAGGGAGTGTTGTGCTTTTGTTCTTCAGCAAGTGCAATCAACCGGTTAATGCAGAATACCCGGCCTCAACCGAAGTAGCAGTTGGTGATCATGAGCACCATGCATTATCAGGTAATGATAGCGCCGCTTTAGTCAGTGAAACAATTGTAGTGAAAGGCGATGTGCAACATCAACTAACTCTTACGGTTGATTCTCTTCGGGTAATGAAGACTGTTACTTTAGATGAATTTAATGTAGTCTGTCAGAGCGGAGCAACCATGAAGACTGATAAAAGCAGCAAAGGCGTGTTGTTAAGAGATATTCTTGAGAAGGCAGGTATTAAACAATCGGATCACAAAGACCGGAATTTTTTCATCGTGGCAAGAGCTACCGATAATTACAAGGCTACCTTTTCATGGGCGGAAATATTCAATAACCCAACAGGCGAAAATACATACATACTTTTTGAAGAGAATGGGAAACCGATAGCGAAAAAAGGCAACATGATATTGATTTGTACCAATGATACTAAAACCGGCCCCAGGCATGTCAATTGGTTGAAGAGTATAGAAGTAACCAGAGTCAATTAAAGAATCCAAAATCCAAAAGATGAATCATGAATTGATGACTTTATTATTTTTTCTGTTGTTGTTCCTCGTAGCGTTCCTCTATTCTTCTGTCGGGCATGGTGGCGCCAGTGGCTATCTTGCGTTGATGGCATTGTTTTCATTTACACCTGAAACCATGCGTCCTACAGCTTTGTTGTTGAATATTTTTGTGGCAAGCACGAGTTTTATTCAATATTACAGGGGTGGTCATTTTCGCTGGCAATTGTTCTGGCCATTTGCCATTGCTTCCATCCCCGCGGCTTTTGTTGGAGGTTTGATTATGATGGACGCACATTTGTACAAATTAGTATTGGGAATCCTGTTGCTCTTTTCGGTGGTACGCCTGGCGGGATTAAAATTTAATGACAATGCACCCTTTAAAAAACAACGGCTGTGGTTATCCTTATTGATAGGAGTTGTCATTGGAATACTTTCCGGCATGATCGGTATTGGTGGAGGTATTATTTTAAGTCCGGTGATTTTGTTACTGCACTGGGGTAATATGAAACAAACCGCTGCCGTTTCTGCACTATTTATTTTAGTCAATTCTATCTCAGGTATGGCAGGACTTGTAACAAGAGGTGTGCACTTCAACCCGGATATGATTTGGATGATTGCCGTTGCTTTTGCGGGTGGTTTGTTAGGTTCGTATTTAGGTTCTATGAAGGTGGGAAGTGTGTTGTTGAGAAGGACATTGGCGTTGGTGTTGCTGGTAGCTTCGGTGAAGTTGTTGTGGGTGTGAGAAATAATTTTAAACCCCTCGAATTCGATGGGTTTAGAAATATGATCATCTGAAAAAATGCTATTGAATGGTTTCAAGTTTTAATTGTGCCTAATTCGCCATAATTAAAATTCATGTAGTTTCAATAGTTTTATAGGTTGTAACAAAAAAAATAAAATAACAACATTGAACCGTGCATGACAAAATAAAACATATCAGCGCCTACATCCTCGCCGGTGGTAAGAGTTCCCGGATGGGCACCGACAAGGGTTTACTGCTCTTTCATGGCAAACCACTGATTGAAAGGATCATTGAAGAATTGAATGTGGTATTTGAAAGTGTCACGATTGTTTCCAATAATCCGGAATATGAAAAATTCAGATTGGAAGTGGTAAAAGATTTGATTGAGAACATCGGCCCGGCGGGCGGAATTCATTCTGCAATGAATCATGCAACGGCAGAAAAGATTTTTGTGGTGAGTTGTGATATGCCTTTTATTAATCATGAAGCTGTGGAATATATTGTAGAAAATTCTGGTGAGGCGCAAATCGCAGTGCCGTTATTCCAGCGAAGCGTTCAGCCATTATTTGGATTGTACAGTGTGAATTGTCTTCCTCAGTGGAGCAGGCTGCTTGAGCATGGTGTCAACAAATTGCAGCAAATGATTTCTCATTTTAAATTATTGAAAATTGATGTAAATGGTATCCGGCCATTCAATGAAATTTTATTTATGAATGTGAATGATAAAAATGATTTTACAAAAGCATTACAACAATTATAGCTATGAATGTCAACGTACTTGTTTTTGGCCAGATTGCGGATATTACAGGAAAGGAAAGCCTTTCCATAACCGGTGTGGCTAGTACAGATGAACTGGTGCAATTGCTTCAGCAAAAATATTCCGGTCTGAAGGAACTGAAATATTTGGTTGCGGTAAATAAAAAAATCATTCAGCAATCTACGGAATTGAAGGACAATGACACGGTAGCCTTGCTGCCGCCTTTTTCCGGAGGATAACTTTTAGAAATGGAAAACAATGTTACATACAACCGTTACAGCAGGCAAATCATGCTGAAAGAATTGGGGATTGCCGGACAGGAAAAACTTTCTGTAGCAAAGGTGCTGGTAATCGGCGCCGGTGGTTTGGGCTGTCCCGCGTTGCAATACCTTGCTGCAGCCGGGGTGGGCTCTATCGGCATTGTTGATTTTGATGTTGTGGAACTTTCTAACCTGCAGCGGCAAACGCTATTTAATGTTGAAGACATTGGGAAATCCAAGTCAATAACGGCTGCAGAAAAATTGAAACGGTTCAATCCTGATATACAATTTCATGCTCATGATTTGAAATTGGATTCCCGGAATGCGCTCGGACTATTCAGAGAGTACGATATGGTTCTTGATGGCACTGATAATTTTACAACGCGGTATCTTGTGAATGACGCTTGTGTGTTGCTTGATAAACCATTGGTGTATGGTGCAGTACTTCGTTTTGAAGGGCAAGTCGGAGTGTTTAATCTTTCGTGTAGGCATGAGGGTTATAAAACCAATTACCGTGATTTATTTCCTGTACCGCCTTCACCTGACACCGTTTCATCCTGCAGCGAAGCAGGAGTGCTGGGCGTATTGCCGGGAGTGATAGGCACTATGCAGGCAGCAGAGGTGATAAAAATTATTACTGGCATTGGTGAGCCATTGTGTAATAAGATACTTTCGTACAATGTGCGAAACAATATGTTTTATGAATTCAATATTTCACTGGCCGCAGGAAAGAGTGATGAATACCCCAAAAGTGAAGCAGCATTCATGGAGTTTGATTATGACTGGTTTTGCGGCCATGGTCGCAATCCATTGGAAATATCGGTACCCGAATTTGAAGAATCAAGGAAGAGTGAGGTGCTCAATGTGATTGATGTTCGTGAGGAAGGTGAACTTCCACAAATAATCGAATTCACATTTATCCAAATTCCACTCAGTCGTTTTGATATCTCTACGGTACAGCCATTAATCCTGGAAAAGTTAATTGTATTATGCCAGTCGGGAAAACGGAGCCTCAAAGCAACAAAGATGATAAAGGAAAAATTTCCAAACAGTGAGGTATTTAGTTTGAAAGGTGGCGTTGAAGAATGGATGAAATATCGCACAAGACAACACAATGAAAGCAAACCGTTGCCTGAATATGAAAGAGATGAAGAAACACGCCGTATTTGTTGATGGAGCTATCACACCGGGTTTTGTTAGTGAGGCATTGCAGAAACACAGTGTCAATAAAAATATTGGTGCACACAGCCTGTTCCTTGGACAGGTACGCAATGATGTTATCAACGGGCAGAAGGTAGCGGCCATTGAATACACGGCTTATAATGAGATGGCTGAAGAGAAATTTCAGGAAATAAGAGAAGCAGCTTTTGAAAATTTTGATTTGATATGTATGCACATTTATCACAGCCTGGGCAAAGTAAATGCAGGAGAAATCAGTTTGTTTGTTTTTACTTCGTCTACCCACAGGAAGGAAGCTATTCGTGCATGTGAGTATATTGTAGAGCGAATAAAAAAAGAAGCACCGGTGTGGGGGAAAGAAATTTTTTTGAATAATGAATATCAGTGGAAAAAGAATACTGATTAATGTAGCCACAAAGACACTAAGGCACAAAGAAGATAAATCACTTCATGTCTTTGTACCCTGGTTACTTAAAAACAAAATTAGATGCATAAAGACAATAAGGAATATAAACTTTGTGTCTTTGTGCCTTGGTGGCAATAATTTTCTAAACTATCTAAACTTCTCTAAACCTTCTCAGCATGATTGACATCACCAACAAAATAAAAACGCACCGTTCAGCTATTGCACAGGCTGTTGTGACTGTGAGCAAGCAAGAAACCATTGATGCTGTTCAGAAAAAAACTGTCCCTAAAGGTGATGTGCTGGAAGCGAGCCGTATTGCGGGTTTGTTTGCCATCAAAAAAACCAGTGACATGATTCCCGACTGCCATCCGCTGCCGGTTGAATTCGCACAGATTACACACAGAATAGAAGGGTTGGACATCATCATTGAAACGGAAGTGCATACGATTTACCGCACCGGTGTTGAAGTGGAAGCCATGCACGGCGCTTCGGTGGTAGCGCTTACCATTTATGATATGCTGAAGCCAATAGACAAGGAGATTGAAATTAGAAATATCAAATTGCTCAAAAAGAAAGGAGGCAAATCACAGTATGCGGAGAAATTATCAAGAGAGATATCCGCGGCAGTGATTGTGTGTTCAGATAGTATTTCTGCGGGGAAGAAACAAGATTCAGCAGGGAAGGCTATCATCAGCAAATTGGAAAAATCAAATGTTGTCATCAAAGATTATATCATCATTCCCGATGAAGTGAAAACGATCAGGGAAAAAGTGCAATTCTATTATGATCAAAAGACTGATCTCATCATACTCACCGGTGGCACTGGCCTTTCATCAAAAGATGTTACGCCGGAAGCCATTCGCCCCATGCTTGACCGCGAAATACCCGGTATCGGTGAAGCGGCAAGAAATTATGGGCAGGAATTGACACCTTATTCCATGCTGTCGCGAAGTTTAGGCGGTTTGAAAGGAAACACATTGATTGTTGCACTTCCGGGCTCTACCCGTGGCGCTGCGGAAAGTATGGATGCGTTATTCCCTTACCTGCTGCACTTGTTCCGGATCATTGAGCATTCTCAACATGAATAATCAGTAAATGCATTTTTTGCTACCACTGATACATGCCGAAATCCATTTACCATTTAATAAAGACAAAAATGTCTTTAAATATTCAAAACCCTTAATTTTGGCCGCTCTTCAGATTTCTGAAGGCCATTTTAAAAGTGACTTTAAAAAAAATATTTGTATGGCAAAGATTGCAAGGCGTTCCTGGGCCGAACCCTACAGGATGAAGATGGTGGAGTTGTTGAAGATGACGACACGACCTCAAAGGTTGAAAGCATTAAAGGAAGCAGGCTTTAATACATTCCTGCTGCATGCAGACGATGTGTATATCGACCTGTTGACAGATAGTGGCACCAATGCAATGAGTGATCAGCAATGGGCAGCATTCATGACCGGTGATGAAGCCTACGCCGGCAGTAAAAGTTTTTACAAAATGGAGAAGGCCATACAGGATTATTATGGCTACAAATACATTGTTCCAACACACCAGGGTAGGGGAGCAGAGCATATTTTGTCACAAATACTGATTAGGAAAGGGGATTATGTTCCGGGTAATATGTATTTCACTACAACACGACTGCACCAGGAAATGGCCGGAGGAAAATTTGTTGACATCATTGCGGATGAAGCCCATGATGCTACCAGCGAACATCCTTTCAAAGGAAATGTTGATTTGAACAAATTGGAGGCTCTTGTGAAGAAGGTGGGTGCCAATAAGATTCCTTACGTATGTATTGCTACTAATGTGAACATGGCAGGTGGCCAACCGATCAGTATTGCCAATTTGAAAGAGTTGAGAAAGTTTACAAAGAAACATGGCATTCGTATCATTCATGATATGACACGCGTTGCTGAAAATGCATTTTTCATTCAACAAAGGGAGAAGGGCTATGGACAATCGAAAATCAGTGATATTGTAAAAGAAATCTGTTCATTGACTGATGGTGCTACCATGAGTGCTAAGAAAGATGCATTGGTAAATATCGGAGGTTTTCTTGCCATCAATGATTGGGACGTTTTCGAAGAAGCGCGGAATCTTGTAGTAGCCTATGAAGGATTGCATACTTATGGTGGTATGGCTGGTCGTGATATGGAGGCCATTGCTGTAGGAATCAAAGAAAGTTTGAGTGATGCACACCAAGCAGCGCGTGTGGGACAGGTGGAGTATCTCGGTAACAAAATGATTGATTACGGAATTCCAATCGTAAAGCCAATTGGGGGCCACGGAGTTTTTGTGGATGCAAAGGCATTTTTGCCACATCTTTCTCAGGAGGAATTTCCCGCACAAACTTTAGCCGGTGAAATTTATATTGATTCCGGTGTCCGTACTATGGAGAGAGGAATCGTATCTGCAGGAAGAAAACCTAACGGAGAAAATTATCATCCAAATTTGGAGTTGGTTCGATTTACGCTTCCTCGGAGAATTTATACCCAGGCGCACATGGATGTCGTAGCGGAATCTGTAGCATTGGTGCACGAAAGGAGGAATAAAATTAAAGGATTGAAGATGGTTTATGAACCTAAATACCTGCGGTTTTTCCAGGCAAGATTTGAACAGTTGAAATAATACTAAAGCTTGTTTAACCAAAACCTTGAAGGTTTTTCAAATCCTTCAGGGTTTATTGTGTTATCAATTTATCACAGCATCAATTTTTTGCCACAGGTCATTGTCAAATCCTGAAACTGCGAATGTAGGATTGTCGGGATTTGAAGCTTCACCCATTCTTACTACTACCATATTCCTGCTGGGTATTACATAAATTCTCTGATCTTTTGCACCCATTGCTGCATACATATCAGCAGGTGCATTCGGAACCAGAAATCCCGGAAAAACTGTCTGTGATCCCGGAACCATATATTTCGATTTGCCATTCAGCCACCACAGGTAGCCATAAGATGGATTGATGTCCTGAGAAGAATTGGTACTTGCTTTAAAAAAATCTTCATTGATGATCTGTTCATTTTTCCATTTTCCCTTATTTAAGGCAAGCAGTCCAAAGCGTGCCATGCTCCTGGTATTGCTGTGGTAGATTTTGAAGATTACTCCAAAATTCCAGAACCCCTCCATACCAATTTTGTTTTTTAATTTCTCATTGAAGTAAGTTTCGAAATCCTGCCCACTTGCATCGGCAACCACGTCTATCAGTTTCTGAAACACATTTCCATAAGCCCACCTTGTACCTGCATCTGCTACATAAGTCAGATTGGGTTTGATTACTAAATTGCTTTCGTCACTTATTCCCGAAGTCATTGAAAGTAGGTTTTTCACAGTGATCATATTTTCTTTATCCAAAGGCTCACTGGTCCATCCATCTCCTAAATATTGAGATGCAATATCATTAATGTTGAGAAGCCCTTCCTGTTGAGCGATGCCGGTAGTAAGAGATACCAGTGTTTTTCCGGCGCTGTTCCATTCCCAATCGGATGAAGGTGTATGTCCGTTAAAATAATTTTCCATAACAATGCGTCCATTCACCAGTATCATGAATGATTTAGAATGCTTCTGGTTCAGATAATCCAGTAATGGTTGTACAGCACTTTGGTTCCAACCAAGACTTGCGATAGAAGTTCTCTCCCATGATGTGTCTGTGTTTGAAGGGAAATACATTGTGGTATCTGGTTCCGGCGTTTCTCCTGAATTCTTTTCACAGGATAAAAGCAGGGATCCAAAAATTAGGAGCAATAGGTACTTCATAAATTAAATAGTTTTTCCGGCGTTTGACTTTATAGCACTGGAGAGGTTTAAGTAAACGAATTCGATAGTTTAATGAATTAAAGATTTTATTGAAATGAAAGCAATTGAATAACGATAAAAAGCTATTCATTATTTCTGTTTGTTTCCTCAAAGAAACTTTGAATGAGAAGCCGGTTGGTACCAATGTTATTTGGACGAAGTCGGATGCTATACTCAATATACCCTGATTGAAATTGCTATAGCCGAACCTTCCGTGCTATTGAGATATTAAATTATATTTTCATAGATTTGGTATATCAAAATATTTAATACCCTATTGTAATTCTGTAAGTTTCCCTTTGATGCCATCGTAAACCAATCCTTTCATTCAAAACAAAATCAGATGAAAATAGCAGTTTTTGGTACTGGCGTTGTCGGCAGAAACATCGCTCAAAAATTAGGATCACTTGGACACAATGTAATCATTGGAACACGCGATGTTGCCAAAACGATGGCAAGCACAACCGGAGACGCCTTCGGTAGTCCTCCGTTCGGCGAATGGCATCATCAAAATGAAACTATTCAGGTAGGTAGTTTCACACAAGCGGCAGCATTCGGCGAACTCTTGTTTAATTGCACATTGGGAATGGCTTCTCTTGAAGTACTAAGGCAGGCAGGTAGTGAAAACCTGAATGGAAAAATTCTGGTGGACGTTGCCAATCCTCTGGATTTCTCGCAGGGCATGCCTCCAACCCTAAATCCGGTAAATACAGATTCATTAGGAGAAAGTATTCAGCGTGCCTTCCCTGAACTGAAGGTTGTAAAAGCATTGAATACGGTTAATTGTTTTGTGATGGTAAATCCATCTTTGGTTCCGGGAGATCACAATGTGTTTATTTGTGGAAACGATCAAAATGCAAAGGAGACTACGGTAGCGCTGATAAAATCATTTGGGTGGAAGGGAGAGAATATTATAGATATCGGCGATATTTCAAACGCAAGAGGTACAGAACAGTTATTGCCACTCTGGATTCGATTGTTCATTAAATTTCAATCTCCCATATTCAACTTTCATATTTCACGGGCACAATAGCTTTGCTTTCTTAGGAACCATTTGTACTTGAGAAAGTTTAAATGTCTAAACTGATTGGGAATTTCATTCAGTAACTTTTTGCAATTACTTGTTCACCTTTATAATCCTCACAGGACAAGCCTCGGCTACCCTCTCTGCATTGCCCACCATCGCCTCCTCGATTTGAAGCACAGAAGTATTTCCTTTTAAAACAGATTTCAAAAGTGTTGCTTTCCCGTCTTTTTTGGACATGCGCCATACTTCCGGCATTATCTCATAACAAATGCCGCAACCAATACATTTATTTCTGTAATGAATAATATTGGGCATATCAGGCTGGCACTATTTTGTAGAGTTTGTCTTTCGGTGAAATTTTCTTGTTGCAAGGTATTGTGACCAAATCTCCTTTTACAGCCTCATCTGCTTCGGCTCCATTCACAACGAGTCGATCAATTTCTTCCTTGATAATTCCAAATCCCGGGCTTGTAATCATCAGGCTATCGCCTCGTTTGATTTTTCCAGTCTCTATGATGAATTCACCCACACCGATCTTTGAAAAATATTTTCTTCCTTTTCCCACATAAATTTTTTTCTCTGTTGCTGCTGAACCCGGATCAGGAGCCCATTCGCCTAATTTCCTTCCAAGATAATATCCTTCCCAAAATCCGCGGTTATAAACTTTTTCCAACTCCGTTTTCCACAAAGCAATTTTTTCGGAAGTGTAAGTTCCGTTTTCTATTGCATGAAGCGCTTCACGATACGTTTTGGTAACCGTGTAAACATACTCAGGCCCTTTACCTCTTCCTTCGATCTTCAGAATAGTGGCTCCACTTTCTATTACCTGGTCAAGGATATCAATGGTGCAAAGATCTTTGGGCGACATGATATATTCATTATCGATCATTAATTCTTCTCCTGTTTCAATATCTGTTACTTTATAAGCGTGCCTGCAATTTTGATTGCACGCACCACGGTTGGCCGATGAGTTTTGTGAGTGGAGACTGAGGTGGCACTTGCCTGAAATAGCCATACATAGTGCGCCATGAACAAATATTTCTATGCGCATCGATTCCCCTGATACGCCATTGATCTTTTTTCTTGATATCTCATCAGTAATTTGTTTTACCTGCTTTAGGGTCAGTTCTCTGGCAAGTACTACAGCATCAGAAAAGGATGCAAAAAATCTGACTGACTCTATATTGCTGACATTAGCCTGTGTGGAGACGTGCAGTGGAATATTTAATTGCTTACAATATTCCATTACGGCAAAGTCGGCTCCTATCACTGCGTCAATTCCCACTTTCTTCACTTCCTTCAAAATGGTTTTGAGCAAATGCATGTCATGCTCGTACATCACTGTATTCAGTGTGATATAAGTCCTCAAATTATGCTGCCTGCAAATCGAATTTATTTTATCAAGGTCATTGAGACCAAATGAATTGATGGACTTAGCTCTCATGTTCAATTGCTCTACTCCGAAGTATATGGCATTTGCACCTCCATCGATGGCGGCAAAAAGACTTTCAAATGATCCAACTGGTGATAGCAATTCAATTTTGTTGTGCATGGTTGTGTAGATTTCTGCTTTAGCCATCAAACTTTTGTTTTTCAATAGTCACTTATTTGACGCTGGTATTTGAAGTTGTCAATTAGCAATTAACAATTAACAATTAATAATTACTGATTAATAACTCCTTCTCAATTTTTTCTTCCACCATTTGCAAAAGTTCATCTGCTTGTGTCATATCGAAATCCACGTGTTTCATTTTCTTCACACCGTGTTGAGTGAGTTCTACATGCAGGTCGGGCTCAATACCGTGATTGCTAAGGCAGGCTTTGGAACATGCCAACGGGCAACCATCTATGGCAATGATCTTTCGACTAGCTTTTGCTGTCTTGACCAGGCTCTTGACATTACCACCCACACCTACAATACAGGACATTTCAGCGATCTCTTTTCTGTCAATTTTTATAGCCATATAGTTGGCCATTTGGGCTGCACTTGAACAGCCTGAGCAAGAGTAAATGATGGGTTTCATTGTATTTTATGGTATGATATTAGTGGCTTCTTTGCCATCAAAAAAAAATTAAGAATGCAAAAGTGCACAATAAAAGACAAAAATATCTTTAATATATTGTTTATTTTGAAAGCTATTCGTTGAGTTTATGATTTTTTAAAACTTTTATATATGAGATTAGATGGAAGTAAGGTACTGCCGGCGGGCTATTCAGCGATGGTCGGCGTACAGAAGGTGGTGGATCAAAGTAAATTGGATCCAAAATTATTAATGCTTGTAGTAACAAGGGCTTCACAGATAAATGGCTGCGCTCATTGCCTGGACATGCATACCAAAGATGCGGTTGCTTTAGGTGAGGACCCGCAACGCCTCCATGTCCTGGCTGCATGGAGAGAGGCTCCGTTCTACTCGGACAAAGAACGTGCTGCACTGGCGTGGTGTGAGTCTCTTACTTTGATTGCGCAAACCGGGGCTCCGGATGATGTTTACCAGGAAGTTGCAAAATTGTTCTCATCAAAGGAATTGATGGAACTAACGTTCGCTATCGTAGCGATCAATGGATGGAACCGCCTGGCAGTCGGATTGAGATCAGAAGTTGGAAGTTATGTTTCGCATTTGAAACCAATTCACTGAAACCCGTTGGATGTAGCTGGTGCCTGGTCTGCCCTCAGTGTTATTTGAATGGTTAGGTACAATCAGGAATGTCGTTGAAAATAGCAGGGGTAAGTTCTTTAAATAATAATGGCCGGTGAAAATACCGGCCATACAAGTGGTTCGTTGGTTATGTGGTTTTTCTATTTCTTATTCTTGACATATTTCTCTAACCATTGATCCTGTTCCCAAAGCATGTGCAGGATGGATTCTTTACCCCGGTAGCTGTGAAACTCCTTAGGAAGCATTACTAACCGGACTGTACCACCAAAACCTTTGATGGCACTGTACATTCTTTCACTTTGGATTGGAAATGTACCTGAGTTATCATCATCCACACCATGAATCATTAACAACGGGGTTTTAATCTTGTCTGCATAACTGAATGGCGACATTTGGTAATAAATTTCAGGAGCCTGCCAATAGGTACGTGTTTCATTCTGAAAACCAAAGGGAGTCAATGTACGATTGTATGCACCACTCCTGGCAATTCCTGCTGCAAATAAATTCGTGTGTGCAAGCAGGTTAGCTGTCATAAATGCACCATAAGAATGGCCACCTACAGCAAATCTTTTTCTGTCTGCAATGCCCATATTCACAAGGTAGTCAATAAGGGAATTGGCATTGTCTGTAATTTGCTGCACGAAAGTATTATTAGGCTCTTCTTTACCGGTTCCTACGATGGGCATATCTGCATTGTCAACTATAGCATATCCGCGTGTAACCCAATAAATAGGTGAGCCCCACGAAATGCGGGGAAACCTGTAAGGCGATCCTTTCACTTGACCTGCTGCTTTTAAAGATTTGTATTCTCTCGGGTATGCCCACACGAAAACAGGAAGTGGCCCGTCTTCTTTCTTGTATCCTTTTGGTAAATACAGTGTTCCTGTAAGTGTTACACCATCCTTTCTTTGATAAGAGAGCTGTGTTTTCTGAACTCCCTGCAGAGATGGGTAAGGATCAGGGAAATTGGTAAGAGCGACAGCGTTCTTCTTTTTCAATGTATAGGAAAAGTAATTTGGCGGGGTTTCTACCCCTTCTCTTGAAAAATAGACAACTCCTGTGTTGTTAAAGAAAACAGGTTGTTCATAGTATGGGGCTTTTGATTTGAATAAGGTGTCTGTCTTTCCTGTTAGTAAATTCCATTTCATAATGAATGGGCGATCACCTTCGGGAGATGCTCCATTTCCCTGTGAAAAAACTACCAGGCCTTTTCCTTTTTCTACCAGCAAGGTACCCTCATTGTCATTTTCGTTTGATCGAATGAATCTTCCCGGATCGGAATAGGTATCTTCTGATGAACGGTTTGAAATTTCTTTGATTACCTGTCCGGAGGAAGGCTGAATGAGTGTCATTACACTTGCCCTTGTTCTTCTCAATCCTTCACGAACAATGGCATAGTCTGCATTGATCCAATCAATACCATTGTATCGAAGTTTAGTAGAATAAAACTTTTTTGCTTCACCGGAAAATGGTGCTGAAAGCGAATAAATAGCATCATGAAATTCCGTTTTGTCATTAGGATTTCCATTATCAAGTGCTTCTGCCCAAATCATGGTTGCCGGTTCGTCTCTCCTCCACTGAAATGACCTGGGCCCGGCGGCTACAGCATCAAAGGCTATTGGTATTTTATCAGCCAAAGGAGCTTTGTACAATTCTTTTACAAGCTTGCCATCGCTGTCTAAGAGTGCTGATGTATAGGGAAAATTATAAATTGGAACAAGGTAAGAGTAAGGCCTTTCAACTGTTTGTATGAATATGTAGTTGCCATCCGGAGAATAATCAACTGCACGGAAAATTGCAGGTTTGAATATTGGTTTCATATTGCCGTCCATATCCACCAGTTGCAAAGTGGAAGTGAGATAATAATCCATGAGCTTTTCATCATCAGGATTATTCAACAGGTATTGATAAGTTCTGGCAGGTGTTTTTGTACCTAGGTTTTGTTGTACGATTGGGCCAGCAGGCACTACAGATGGTTGTGGAGGGTTGCCCCGGTCTTTATTAATGGTTTGTACCAATAGATATTTTCCTGAAGGGTGCCATTGCAGTGGTGTACCGCTGGTTGCATTCAAGGGTTCGCTGATGAGCTTTTTTGCAGAAAAATCATCAATATTTCCCAGCCATAATTCAATACCGTTAAGTGTTTTGTTTACGAAGGCAAAATGATGATTATCCGGGCTCCAGGTTATCCGGGCTATCAACATCCTTTCAGGCAGGCCGCTGATCGTGTGAACTTTTCCGCTTTTGATTTCTTTAATGGATATCCCGGTGTAACTACCGGTATTTTCAGGTTCCAGAGAACTGTTGGCAGGATTAACTTTCAGGCCTGCAAGCCCTAAAACGGGTTGCGATATTTCTTCAATACTTTGAAAGTCGGGCGATAGCAATTCGAGAAGATATTGACCGTCTTTAGTGAATTGGACACGCGGCAAAGAAGCTTCAGCGAGTTCTGCTATGCTTTTGGGCGGTGTTTGATATTTAATGTCCAACTGTGCAAAACCGGTGAAAGAGATAGCAACGGCCAGTAATAATAAGATGTGACGTTTCATGATCTGTTAAGGTGTTATTTGGAATGATATAATTGATTAAACAACATTTTAAAAGTACCATACGGTTGTGCCCGGAATGTGATCTCTGTAGAGCAGGCATAGAACTTTCCTTTGCCTACCGGAGAAACAAATGCAATGACACCTTCCTTCAGGTACGGTTGCCCCCACGCCCAACCACTCTTAAGTGGTTTATCTTCGCCAAACCAGGCCAGGGGCCTCAATCCTGTCCCGATAGCGTCCGGATTCAGGCTGAAAACATTTGAATTATCGAATACCATATTAGCTTTACCATACATCCCGCTATTTTCTATTTGCGTGGTATCGATAATAGATGTGAGTATGCTGCCCGGAATAAAATAATCATTGGAAGATAATTGCTTTACATCTCCATCAGGTGTAGTTTCTGTGAGTGCATTTTTTACAGGAAGGTCTAGTAAGTAGGCGAGTGATGTACTGTTACCTACAGTTACGACCTGGCCTCCATTTTCGAGAAATACTTTTAGAGCAGGAATAGTTTTTTCTTTTGTGATACTCCCTAACCAACTGCGGAATTCTTCAGGGATGTCTTCAGGCTTTGGTTGCCTCGCCCTGAAAGTGCGATTACCTGTAGGCATAAAGGCGTCTATAAACAGGATAACATCATACTTTGAGTTCAGGTTGCCATTGTCGATTTCCTGAGGATAGATCACCTTGAATGGAAAATGGAATTGTTCCATCAGCCAGCGGGTCCATCCTGAAGGCATGCTGCCTCCATACTGATCAAACAATGCAATCCTTGATGGCACTAGTTTAATCGCGTCAGATGGCCTGCGGCTAAACGCCAAAGCGCTGAGTCCAATTTCTTCTGAAGCCTTTTTTAAGTAATTGTATCCTTTTCCTTCGACAAAAAAGTCACCGGCCTTATACCCTTCGCCGGATGAACGCAAACGATAAACGGCGATACCATTTTTCATCAGGTCATTCACCGCTATGTAGGTATTGTTAGCACTTGCATTTAATATGTAACCTTGTTTCCCCTGGGCTATTGATACTGGTGGTGGTGATTGTATTTTGCCGTAAGGAATCGTTTCAAAAGGCCCGTCAAATCCATCGAGTACCCGGTCAAATTTGATTCCCATTTGATATGCAAGTGTCCATCCTGCAGCGTCATACGGTCGTACCGGGGGGCCGCCCGGATATTGAAAATCGTTTGGGTGATCCTGTGGTTCAAACAAGTCCAGCACATGAGGACGGTAGGCCTGATCTGTCTTGACTACGTAAGAACCTGCCGGGTATGATTTGCCATTCACTGCAAATGCCTTTGTGGCTTTTTCTATGCGGATTCCTGATTCAATTAAGGCATTAATAAATTTTACTGCCGAAAAGAAATCAGGCTGATTCGAAGGAATAATGAACCCACGAGGAGCGCGGTTTTCCGGAGACCGGAATACGGAGTCAAAATATTTGTCTGTTGCCTTACCTCTTCTTGATTCATTCTTGTTATCGCGACTGATCATTGTTTTGACAGAATCAATGTATTTTGGCAGAAGAATCCAGTTATCAGTACTGCCTTTTTCAATACTGTTTTTCCCCATCCTGTACATATTATAGAGCAGTTGATCTTTGTAGCGACTGGCATAGTCGAGAATCGCATAATTAAGGGAAACGGAATAATCAATCGAGTTTCTGAAGTGCCATTTTTGAGGTGTAACGGGGTAAGGTGTGGCACCATTGGGCATCAGTCTCTCAGGTACCAGGGGTATTTCTGAAGGAGTAGGATTGCCGGTAATTTCTGTAAGCAATCCGATAATGTTGTGAAAATAAGCCGTGGTGCGCAATCCGCCATTCCACCATGTGGAGAAAACAGAACCGGAAAGTCTTGTAAATCCCGGCTTCCCTTCTGCGTTCAACCTGTTGATCATGGCAGCGCCCATCGCATCAATTCCTGTTACTAACAGTGGGTCATACACGAAATTGAACGGATCGCGATAAGGAGGCCCTGCTACTACGGCACCTGCAGGGGAGGTCTGGTGATGATTGTATAATATCTGCGGCATCCAGTCGATATACAAAATGCGTGAAATGTTTTTGCTTTCACTCATATTGTTCATATAGAAATCACGGTTGTTGTCATGCCCGATATATTTCTCGTAGAGCCGCGGGATATCCATGCCTCTTTTCTTCACATCCTGGTCTTTCATATACCAGTTGGCCACTAATTCCTGGCCGTCCGGGTTCACCTGTGCAAGCAATATGATATCGTCTCTGAGAATGCGTTTTGTCTCTTCGTCATTGCGGCTGGCCAACTGATAGAGCATTTCTATCAACTGATGGCTTCCTACAGTTTCTGTAGCGTGCAAACCGCCATCAATCCAAACCACCGCTTTTCCTTCGAACGATAATTTTTTTGCTTCTTCATCAGTAAGTCCTTCTGATCTTGCCAGTTTTTGCGAGATAGATTGGTATTTTGAAAGTTGCTTTAAGTTTTGCGGATCAGAAATAATGATGATGTACTGGTTGCGGCCTTCTTCTGTCTTGCCAATTGGTTGCAATACCACACGATCCGACGCTTCAGCCACTTTTTTATAATATGCTTCGGCCTGAGTATAATTGGCAAGCATGTAATCATCTCCAATGTTGAACCCGAAATGTTCTTTCGGAGTTGGGATGGTCTGTGCAGAGAGTTGGCAGTTGTAGGTTACCAATAGGAAAATGAAAATGTGTAGCAGTTTTTTTGTGCTCATAATTCAGTTCTGTTGATGATTAAGAATAGGATTTCTGATGGCTGGAACGCAGTCATAATTTGTTTAGACGATTAAAGTTAGGGAATCCCTCTTTTTTGGGAAATGAAATATTAAATCATGACAGGAATCTGGCTATAATGGTACCAATGAACTTCAAACGTTTGCCATCGTTAAGTCTCTGACCAACGACATCTGAACTGAATAGTTGCTTGGCGTTTTAAAAGAATCGGGATGAGGCGGCCATATAAAAATTGTAGATTTTTGTATTTTCAATTTTTTGAAAACTTCAGTGAGACGCGAATGAATCAGTTTTCTGCCGGTAGGAACTACCTCTTTAAAATTATCAAAGTTGATTAAGTCGACAATTTTTCATTTATTGCAAATGAAAATTAAACCAAAATTAATTGTATGCAAACTCCATCTCCTTACCTGAAATCTCTTAAGGTATTACACTTTGCCTTGCTTGTCGGCCAGCTACTATTTGCCGCTATTGTTGCTTTTCTTCTGTTTGTCAAAGGAGCTAAATCTACCGGCCTTTCAGACTATCCCAACGAAATTTTGATTGCATCCATTGCTGTGGGAGTTATTTTATTTTTTGCATCAAATGCAGTTTTCAGGAAAAGAATTGAACCCTTGAGAGAGTCTGCCATGTCCGTGGATGAAAAACTGGAGCGCTATCGTGCAGCAAGTATTGTACGGTGGGCCATGCTCGAATTTCCTACACTTCTGAGCATCATATTGTTGTTTCTTTCCGGTAATAACCAGTTATTAATAGTGGTGGTATTGATGATCCTTCTGTTTATCTCGGTCAGGCCACAAGTTCAAAAAATATCAGAGCAATTGAATATTTCACCGGCAGAAATAGAAGAACAACCGGCACGCTAAGAGTGAAGGTATCCGGTTCTTGTAGCAGGTAATCACTCAGTGGGGAAGGAGCGTTTACCTGATAATTGAATTAAAACACAAACAAATAGATGAGTGCAATTTAGATTTCATGGTATTATTCCATATCATGAAAGAAATCCGGAGATGTTGACATAATTTTTCTTCAATAAAATACACACTTCAGTATCACTTATTTCAAATTGTGATACACCTTCTGCACATCATCATCCTGTTCCAGATGGTCAACCAATTTCAAAACCTCAGTTGCAGCATCCTCAGATAATTCAACAGTTGTGGAAGGTATCCATGTAAGTTCAGAACTGATCACCTCTATATTTTTTTCTTCCAATGCCTTACTCATATTTCCGAAATCACTGAATGAAGTTCTGATGATGATATTGTTTTCACTATCCTCACCGATCTCCTCGAGGCCTGCATCTATGAGTTCCAATTCCAATTCTTCCAGGTCCTGGCCGGAATTTTTTATTTTGAATTCTCCCTTATGGGTAAACATGAATGAAACACTGCCGCTGGTTCCAAGAGCGCCGCTATTCTTATTAAAATGCATTCTCACATTTGCAACAGTACGTGTAGGGTTGTCAGTAGCAGTCTCCACTAATACGGCTACACCATGCGGGGCGAATCCTTCATATATTTCTTCGTGGTAATCTGTCTTGTCCTTACCCATGGCACGCTTGATCGCCGCCTCCACACGGTCTTTCGGCATGTTCACTGCCTTCGCATTCTGTGCACAACGCCTTAGAGCAGGATTATTCTCTATATCCGGCCCACCTTGCTTTACGGCAATGGCAATTTCTTTTCCTATACGTGTAAACTGCTTAGCCATGCGATCCCATCGTGCAAACATGGTCGCTTTTCTTACTTCAAATATTCTACCCATACTACTATTTTAGGGCGGCAAATTTAAGGAATTAAGGTGTTCGTTGTGAATAATCCGATGTTCATTGCTTGATGGCCGTTTGATATTTGCTATTTGAAATTTTGTAGGAGCAACAGATAGGATTTAGGATTGCCTTTCGCATTTGCAATTCGATATTCTGTAGGACTTTAGCCGAATAAAGAATTCCTATTCGTACCGTCAGTCCGAGATAGCCTTTAGGTTATTAGGCAATTCAATTGTTGTATGTCACCCTATTGGAACACAGCGTTCCAGTTTGTCACAAGTCAAGACTTTGCCGGCGTTACATCACGCTATTTTTATCACATTTCAAGGCGCACAAAACCCCAATACAAAGCCAACCTTGCAAAGAGCCAAAAATGCCAATGTACAGCCCACCCGCCATTACAGCAAATCCTTAAATCATACGTTTATGCCTTTAATAATATTCATTGCATATGCCAAACGAAGAACTAAATTTATATTTCGATATCTTTAGTCAATGAAGTCAATCCCTGTACGACATATAACTTCTGCCCAAAAGGAGCTAAATAATGCGGGACGATTTAGTATCCGTAAGATTGAGGAAATACTCCATGGCAATGATTTGCAACATGATTTGCACCGGCACAACTTCTTTTTTGTTTTGTTAATCCAATCAGGGAAAGGCACTCACGAAATAGATTTTACACCTCATCTGGTTACAGATAAAAGTGTTTTCTTTTTACGTCCCGGCCAGGTTCATCAACTTCAATTAAAGGCAGGTACACAAGGATACCTGATGGAATTTGATAGTGAATTTTATCACCCATCCGATAAGTTATCTTCACAAAGATTGCGTAAAGCTAGCAATAAGAATTTTTGCGAATTTGAATTTGGTCGATTTCAAAGGCTCATATTTTTTATGGACAACATTTTTGACGAATGTCTTAATAAAGAGGAGGGGTATATGGATGCTATCAGGGCTGCTCTTGAGCTCTTTTTTATTGAATACGTTCGCCAGAGCGATAATCCCAAAAGCAATGTGTTATCCAATAATGGGTATGCCATTGAACGATTTGAAGAGTTTACTGAATTATTGGAAAAAAATGTTGCGACACAAAAACAAGTTGCATATTATACCGGTGAAATGAACTTGTCTTCCTACCAGTTGAATGAGATAACCAAAAAAACAGTCGGAAAAACTGCATCCACTCTCATTGATGAACATATACTACTTGAAGCAAAAAGATATTTATTGGCAACACCTAATCAGGTAAAAGACATTTCCTGGGATTTGGGTTATGAAGACCCCTCCTATTTTATACGCTTTTTCAAAAAACAAACAGGAACTACTCCAGAGCTTTTTAGACGGAATTTTAAATAAGTGCTGTTTAACTTGAAGCCTGTCCTATTAGTAAGGATATCCATGCAAATACTTTTGCAGTGTTAATTTATTTTTTCACTAGAGTAACAGTATTTGCATGAAAAATTTATATTCATTATCAATTCTGATTTTTGCTGTCTTCAGCACACACAATTTACAAGCACAAGATTCAACAATCAATTTCAAGCCTAAAACCGTATCTATAGAAGAAATGGTTGGCAACAAACGACAATTTTTACAGCTTCTGGTAAACAAGGTTTTTGTAGAAAAGAAGAAAATCGGTTTGTTGTCTATTTCGTCTTATGCTGCCGATTATAAAGACAATCTCAGCAATAATGAATTTCAAAACACAACACTTATTTACCATCATATATTCAAAGGAATAAGTATTAATTCCGGTGCAAGTTTTACTTCTGTAGAGGGTTTGAAAAGCTTTGTGGGCTTGCAATATATGTATCAAAGCAAAACGCTTTCGTTGATATATATGCCAAGCTATTATTTTATCAACAGCCACAAGATTTCCAATTTTGCACTCATAGAGTATAAGCCCGCTATAAACGAGAATTGGTCTGTCTATTCCCGGTTACAGTTACATTACAATCATAATTTGGAAAACGGAAATCATTTCCGCAGCTATGCATACAGCCGTTTAGGCTTAACCTACAAATATTTCAGTTTTGGGCTTGCTCATAATTACGACTGTTATGGTGCAAATAAAAACACCAAAAACAACTATGGTGCATTTCTAAAGTTGACATTATAATCAGCACAAACAAATAATTTAAAACAATCCTATTGAACTAAACAAATGTCCTATTACGAGGCAGATAAGTCAATATAATTTTACATCACAATATTTAAAATAACAATAACATGGATACAAGAAAAAAAATTATCATCGTAGGTGCATCAGGCACAATGGGTCAGTTTTTAGCCGATTTGCTGGAAAAAGAAAACCACGAGGTCATAAGAGTAAGTAAAACTTCTGGTGATATGCTAGTAGATACCTCATCTACCCAATCAATACAAGAGATGTTTGAAAAGGTTGGCACTTTTGATGCACTGGTTTCAACTGCCGGGCCCACATTTGTAGGCCCCTGGAAAAATTTGGATGACCAAACTTTCAGAACCGGAGTTGAAGGGAAAATGATGGGGCAAATCAATTTGGTATTAATTGGCCAACATTATATAAAGCCAAAAGGCTCTTTTACTTTAATTACAGGTGCTTTAAACCATGAGCCACAACTTCATTTTGCAAATGCTTCGGCTGCAAACGGGGCTGTCGAAGGATTTGTTCGGGCAGCCGCAATTGAATTGGGAAATGGTATTCGTATCAATGCAGTTAGCCCTACTGTAATTGAGAACTCCCCACAGTACTTTCCATATTTCCCGGGTGAAATTCCAACAACTATGAAGCAATTAGAATTTGGTTTTAAGAAAAGCTTGTTTGGGGCTGTTACAGGACAAATTATTAAACCATGATAAAATAATTTAAATGACAATAAAAGCAAAAATCATACAAGCATTCAAGATTTGGATAGTTATTTATCCTTCTATCATCCTTTTTAATGTGTTTATTGGAAACCAATTAGTTCATCTTCCGTTGCATATAAAATCACTTACCCTGACATTAGTACTGGTTCCATGGATGGTGTTTATTGGCTTGCCATTAGTAAATAAGATACAGCAAAAATTATCCAGAAATGGAAAGCCTTAGCAGAAAGACTTTTATAAAACAAGGCGGGGTAATGGCAATAGCATTTACCTTGCCTTTAAGTTTCAATCCCCTTTTAAATAAAAACGAAATGACAAATAGAAATCACTTTGATGTAATCATTACAGGAGGCAGTTATTCGGGACTTGCAGCAGCAATGGCATTAGGCAGAGCTTTAAGAAAAGTATTGATTGTTGACAGTGGGAAACCTTGTAATTGGCAAACTCCACATTCACATAACTTTTTAACGCAGGACGGGAAAACACCAAAAGAAATTTCAACACTTGCAAAGCAACAGGTTTCAATGTATGACACGGTTGAATTTATTAATGATTTGGCAACAAAGGCAAGTAAAATCGAAAATGGTTTTGAAATTCAAACTTCATCGGGAGATATATTCACGGCAACAAAATTGATTTTCGCAACAGGCATTAAGGATGAGATGCCTGATATCAAGGGATTCTCAGAATGCTGGGGAATTTCTGTCTTACATTGTCCTTATTGTCACGGATACGAAGTAAGAAATGAAACAACCGGTATTTTGGGCAATGGCGAATACGGATTTGAATTTTCTAAGCTCATTTCAAATTGGACAAAAGATTTGACCCTATTTACAAACGGAAAATCAACACTGACTGTTGAACAATCTGCAATTCTTGAACAACATCACATTAAAACAATAGAAAAAGAAATTCAAGAATTAGAACACATCAACGGACAACTTCAAAATATCCTTTTTAAAGATGGTACAAAAAATCCGGTAAAAGCAATTTATACCCGGCTTCCTTTTCAGCAGCATTGCCGGATACCTGAACAATTAGGTTGCGAACACACTGAGGAAGGATACATCAAAATTGACAATTTCCACAAAACGACAATCAAAGACATTTTTGCTGCTGGTGATAATGTTAGCCGTATGCGAACAGTTGCAAACGCAGTATCAATGGGAACAACAACGGGAATAATGGTAAATAAAGAGCTTGTAGAAGAAACATTCACTAAATAAAAGTAACAATTATGAATTCAAAACATTTGAACTTCAATGGTTACGTATCAATAAAAAACAGTACGATACCGTTGCCTCGGAAGACTGCTTTTTGGGCGGGTTTCTTTTACATACTCACTTTTGTTTCAATACCGACTCTATTTCTGTATCAACCCATTCACGAGCCTGATTATTTGCTAAGCAACGCCAATGACAACAAGATTGTTATGGGGGGAATATCAGAAATCATCGTTGCCCTATGTGGCATTATTTCTTCCATCATACTATATTACGTTTTAAAGAAACAAAATGAAACGCTTGCTTTAGGGCTTGTTGCGGCCCGCATTTTGGAAGCTGCTACTATTTTCGTAGGTGTGGCTTTCATTTTAGGTGCAGTAACCCTTCACCAACAAAGAGGAGGAGAAGATGCCATAGCTTCAAGCCACACATTAGTAGCATTGTACGACCGCATTTTTGTACTTGGTCAGGGTTTTATGCCAGCAATTGATGACATATTATTAGGCACCCTTCTTTACCGGTCTCGTTTAGTACCCCGTTGGCTTTCACTCGTTGGTATAATAGGTGCTTTCCCATTATTTGCCGGTTACTTTGCTCTCATGTTTGGTGTTATCGAACGTTCATCACCTTTAACTGGTGCGTCGGCTATCATGGTTGCCTTTTTTGAATTTACATTGGGAGTGTATTTATTGGTTAAAGGCATTAAATCCCCTCGAGATATTAAAGACACAAACCCATAATTTTAACTAATTCCAAAATAGCAATATCAAAAAATTACAATGAAACAGTTTCAAATAAAAACCAGTCGTTTGAATATCCGGAACCTTGCTTTGGGCGACCTGACAGATTTTATTATTTACCGTTCCAATCCTGAAGTTGTAAAGTATCAGGGTTTCGATGTAATGACCAAAGAAGAAGCAGAAGAATTTATCAAAGACAATTCAAAGAAACAATTTGGCAAGCTTGGTGAGTGGGTACAATATGCCGTTACAAATATCGAAACGGGTAAGCTTGTTGGCGATTGCGCTATCAAACTCGACCAACATGACAGCAGGCTTGCGGAAATAGGCATTACCATTTCATCAGTGGAGCAAAGGAAAGGTTATGCAAGAGAAGCTTTAACGGGTATTCTTGATTTCCTGTTTGGCCTCGAAGATTTTCACCGTGTTACTGAAATTGTAGATGCCGAAAACACAGCTTCAATTCAACTATTAAAGAGTGTTGGATTCAGACAAGAAGGACATTTTATTGAAAATATATTCTTTAAAGGAAAGTGGGGTAGCGAATTTCAGTTTGCTATGCTAAAAAGGGAATGGTTAAATTTATAATCCACAACCTTAATTGGAAAATAGTAAATAAATATTTATGAAACATTTACTCTTTGCTGTTCTATGTGGTTTTCTATTTGGCCAACCCCTTCATGCTCAGTCTGACAGCATTGATATTTTCATAAAGAATGAAATGCTTAAGAGAAAAATTCCAGGATTACAAATAGCGATAGTTAAAAACGGCCTTATCATAAAATCAGGGAATTATGGATTTGCCAACGTTCAGGATTCAATTCCGGTAGATAGCCGGACTGTTTTTGCCATCAATTCAATTACAAAAGCATTTACAGGAATTGCAATAATGCAATTGGTTGAATCAGGGAAAGTAAATCTTGCTGCACCTGTGTCAGCATACCTTGTTGACTTACCCGATAGTTGGAAGCAAGTAACAGTGCAGCAATTATTGTCCCATACTTCAGGAATTCCTGACATAGTGGATGAAGAAGAAGCTGCTTTAATTTCGCCTTATGGTATTGATGAGGCCTGGAAACTTGCAAAAGCGGCACCAATTGTTTTTAAGCCTGGCGAAAAATTCAGTTATAATCAAACAAATTATTTGCTTCTGGGGCGGATTATAGATACACTGGCTGGGATACCTTTTACAGAATTTATTACTAAGGAACAATTGATGAAAGCAGATATGCCAAATACAATCAGAGCTGGCTTTGGAGCTACCAAAGATGTAATTATGCATTCTGCTGCGGGATATCAATATAGAAAAGGCAAGCTTAATAACACGTTCTTTTCCTTTGACTATCCTCTGCAAACCGCAGCAGGAATGAGTTCTACAGCTACTGAACTAGCCAATTGGGTTATCGCGTTACAAACTAATAGACTCTTAAAAGCAAAAGAAAGTTTAGCTGCTCTTTGGACACCAGCACGATTGAATAACGGAAGAATAGGCGGATTTACAAATTTATTAAATGGATATGCAGTTGGTTGGCCTATCATTGCAAGAGAAGAACACCCAGCTGCCGCTGCAGTAGGTGGTAGCCGCTCTGCTGTTTTTGTTTATCCAAACGACAGCCTTTCCATCATTGTTTTGACAAATTTAATTGGAGGCTCTCCCGATGCATTCATTGATGAAATAGCCGGTTTTTATATCCCTGAAATGAAAGAATCAAACGGATTTGGTCTTTCATTGGCTATTAAACTGCTAAGACAGAAATTGGAGGGAACAGGATATAAAAATGCAATCAGAGACTTTGAAAAAATGAAGAAGGAAAATAGCAGGTATGCATTAACAGAAAATGAAGTGAATAATTGGGGTTATACACTCCTGAAACAACATCGAATAGCTGATGCAGTAGAAATATTTAAATTGAATGTCTTTCTATATCCCCTAAGTGCAAATGCTTTTGACAGCCTTGGAGAAGCTTATGCCGAATTTGGTGATAAAGTACAAGCAATAAAAAACTACGAGGAATCATTAAAATTAAATCCTCAAAATAATAATGCCCGGATTCAAATACAGAAACTTAAAGCATTAAATTAGAATTCAATTCAATTGCCAAAAGGTAGAAAAAAAATCACTTATGAAGTATTTCCTGACATTTATAACCGCAACATTTCTCTTGGGATTTATGCAAGGCAACTCCCAGGATTGTGGTAACCGCCAGTTGGATCCTCAGATTGCGGGCTTTCTAAAAATGATTGGATATAAGGATTTGACGCTGGAGCAACTTAGATCCATTCCGATTGAACAAATTAAGTATCCAAACATTCCGATGATCACCTATCCAAAAGAAGATGTCAGGAGAATAAGAGTAACAAAAGATAGTATTCCGGTTTTAGTTTTCAACCCATTGCACAAACAAAGTTTACCAATAATTATACACTATCATGGAGGCGGATTTATTTCCCCTTTGGTGCCCGGATTGGAATATTCTTTATGGGAGGATGCAAAAAAATACGGAGCAATAGTGTTTGCTGTTGACTACCGGGTAGCACCGGAACACAAATTTCCAGCGGCAGTAGATGATAGCTACAATGCCTTTAAGTGGATATTAGAACATGGCAGTGAATTAGGTGGAGATACAAGCCGGATTGTACTTATGGGCAATAGTGCCGGAGCAAATCTGGTGGCAGTGATTGCGCAAAAAGCTAAGAAAGAAAATATCAGCAATCGAATAAAGTTGCAGGTGTTGAATGGGCTTCCTGCCGATTTACGTTCACAAAACATGGAAACATCTCTTTCTTACCAACAAAATGCCATTGGATATTTCCAAACAAAGGCACTTTGTTATTTCGCTGTGGAAATGTATGCTCCCGGGCAGGAAAATAATCCGGAAGTATCACCCATACTAACGAAAGACTTTAACAAATTACCACCGGCTGTTATCATCAACGCAGAATTTGATCCACTAAGAGATGATGGCATTTTATACGCTTCTAAACTAAGGCAAGCCGGCGTAAAGGTTTGGGAGAAATGTTTTGCAGGACAAATACATTGCCTGATTGGAGCCGAGCCAAGTTCCAAAGCAGTAAAAGAATATGAAGCATTCATAAAATCGGCAATGAAAGAAAGTTTTGAACAGTAACTTATAAATGTATTATTCACATGAAATCCTTTATTTACTCTTTCGCTTTATTAGTTTTTTCTTTTTGTACCAGAGCACAGTAAAGCAAACTATTTACGGCTGGATTCGAAAAAAGTATCACTTCAAAGATATTAGATGAACAACGTAAAGTCTGGATTCATATTCCTAACAGCAATGGAGGAATTGAAAATACTGGCAAGGAGTTTTGCCCGGTAATTTATTTGCTAGATGGAAAGGAAAATTTTAATGATGTAGTTGGTATAACCGAATTCATGACTAACGCAGGCCTTTGTCCGCCAATAATCGTAGTGGGCATTGTACATCCTGACCGAATGACGGACCTCACATTTGGAACAGATAATGAAACACCTGGTATCGTTGGAAGCGGCGACAAGTTCATGCTATATATGGAAAAAGAACTTATGCCTTTCATAGAATCAAATTATCCAACAGCACCCTATAACATATTCATTGGTCACTCTGTTGGCGGCCTCACTGTGGTAAACACTTTAATACATCATCCCAATCTTGTTCAAGAATTCGCTAATTCTGCTCTCCGTACAAAAGAACTGCCTTATTCAAACACTTTTAGGACACACGCTACTTCGGAGAATACAGACTTTCAATTGGAATCGGCGAGTCGAAGTGTAATATGCAACAGGGGGTTTTGTGCAAGTTGGGCTGGACAGTGTAATATTTTCATCATTCCCCATTCACTCCACAGCAGACACCATTCACCATTCACTTCACCTTCACTCTCACTCCCTCGCTATGCGCTGTAAATTCAGGAGCATACATACATTGTATGGTGGTAATACCATTACTGAAATCCCCTGCATGCGTTACAAACATCGGGTATTCAAAAACGTATGTTCCTTTGGGCAGGTAGCTGAAGAAGAAATTGGTACTCACATCCTTTGTGCTTTCATAATATCCCAAACCGCCCTGCCATTTGTAGCTGCTCAACACATTCACAGGCTCCATGCAACTCGCTCTCATATCTTTCATGTGAACGTACTCCATATCACGATCCACACGCAATTCAATCCGTACCTTGATCTTATCACCGATATGAATTTGATCTCCTTCGTTGATAGGAGTCAGTACCGGGCCGCGATCGGTGTTTTTTTCTACAAACAATTTCTTCGCAAGCTTCAGCGGTGTTTCAGCAAAAGTGATTTTGTCCAGGTCTTCGAAATATTGCCAGTAAACAGCGCCCCATGAAGGAGACTCGCTCTCCTTTTTCGATGGCGAGGAAACCGTTAAAGTGATATTGCCCATGTCAGGCTTTACATTCTGTCCGTCTATGGTTCTCTTGAAGTATCCGGTGCCGGCTTCCTGCACTTCATTCCTGTTGTCAAAGACAGTTTTCCCAAGATCGATCTTCACGTTCCTGGTTTCTGAAAGCCCCCCGATTTCTATCGGGACATCTCCTTGTAACAGTAATGCATATACGGCTTCTGATGTTGCTTTCGTTGTTTTCCAGTTATTGGTTTGTTTGTTCTTCAGCAACCAGGTTTTCAATTCTCCGACTACCTTCTGATCATTTGCTGCCTCAGAGAATACTTCTATCATCAATGCCTGTGACTCAATTGGCGCTTCGTACCACCAGTAACCGCGCCTGTTCCAGTCTTTCCAATACCTGCCCAATTCATCATTCAGGATTGAATTTTCTTTGAGGGATTTAGTGATGGCTTGTGCAGTTGATAGTTCTCCTTTCCTGAACAAGGTCAGTGCTATCATGCCCTGTGAATAAATACTTTGATCTAACCAATATTTCTTAGCCTGGCCGAAATAGTAAGTATATGCAGCCTGGAATTCAGGAGATATCTTGTTTTCGGGGAAAAAACTCCTGGCATAGAGATATTGGATGGCAATGCTGGTGAGTTGATTCTTTTTAAGGTCCACTTTCAACTTTTTCAGGTTTTCGTAATCTTCTTTAATTCTCGCATCCAGGTAGACAATTGCTTTTGACGCGATGGATTCAAGAAGTTTTGCATCCTTTTGCGGCCAGCCGCTTAGTTTTTTCAAATGCCCCATGTCGGCAAGTATGTATTGAGTAATGTAGCGATCATCAGGCCCTGAATTGAACCATGAGAAACCTCCATTGGGCGTTTGCCTGTCTTTCACAATAGCCAATGCGGTACCCAATTGCTTGCTCATGTTTACGAGGTCAAAGAGCATAGCAATATTTCTTTTCTGTTCAGATTCGCTTTTTGCCTGCAACACCCACGGAGTTTCTTCCAACAATACAGATTTTAGTTCCTGGTTCTTCTGCAGGTTGCTCATCAATGCAGCCGTATCCCGAATTCTCCATTTTTCGAAAATGGATTTCACACGCGGAGCAGTATTGGCAATATGCATGGCAAGTGCGTTTGCAAAGTAGCGGTTGAATACCTGCTCAGTGCATTCATACGGATAGGCATTGAGGTAGGGAAGCGCCTGTACCGCATACCATGCAGGGTCAGGAGTATATTCTACAGTCAATCCATAATTTGTAAGTGTACTACTGTTGCCACTCTTTAATAATTTTTCGAAGTTGAATCTTTTTGTACCTGTACTCTGCAGATGCAGAGGTATGGATTCAGTTACCATCATGCGGTTGGTTACCACCGGTATGAATGCTTCTTCACCATCGCTCATCTCAGGAGTCTTTGCAATAATGCGATAAGCTACAGCATCATTAAATCCTTTTGGAATGGTAATGTTGAATGTTACCAGTGAACTCTGTTTTGCAGGAATGGTGAAGGGTACTGATGTTGTCTTGTTTTGAAACCATTGATCTACGGGGTTCATCGTAGTGGCATTGAGTAAATGAAATTCAGTTTGGCCCGATACTTCATGGTCAGTCATATTTACCACCTTTGCGCTGAATTCCATTTGATCGCCCTCACGTAAAAACCGTGGTGCATTGGGCATTACCATCAGATCCTTTTGAGTAACCACCGACTTTTCGGCGTAGCCAATAGCCAGGTCTTTCGTGTGTGCCTGCATCATCAGCCTCCATTTTGTCAATGCATCCGGCATGGTGAAAGAGAAGGAAATATTGCCATCTTCATCTGTTCTCAGTTCAGGATAGAAGAAGACAGTTTCATTGAAGTTGGTTCTTAGGCTTTGAGTGCCGGAATTAGTTGCTGATGGTTTTTCGGCTGATGAAGGCATATTGATGGAGGAGCTATCTGATGCAAAGCCGATGGACTCCGGAGGGGGTGCAGCAGAAACTTTCTTTTGCAAACTTACAGAAGGTGCAGATAAAACAGCCTTGTCCATGACTCCTTCCCTGGCTATGTAAATACCTCCCTCGGCCGGAAAATATTTATAACCGCTGGAGAGGTACAAAATTCTATCGTATTGCCGGGCAGTAACCGGAATTGACTTAACGGGAAAGAATAATTGGTAAGACGAAAGAATTGAAAAATTCTGATTGGCACTCCAGTTATTGTAGGATGCATGATAAGGCCAGATGTTCATAGGTCTCCATTGATGTGCTACAAATTGATCCAGGGATGCATCGTACATGGATGCCAGCATTTCGGCAGCTACCTTTTGTCCATCAACTCCCTTTACCGTCACCTTCCAATTTTCTTTACTTCCAGGCAATGTTTTTTCGCGGTAAGTGTCGAAGCTGATTGTTAATTGCTTGTTGCGCCAGGGCACGTCGATAAAAGCCTTGCTGGAATAAAACCGGTTGTCTTTTACAAAGAATTGCATAATGCTAAAACCGCCACGGTCGTCTTCCTGTATCGGGAACTTCATATCCACAAATTCATCATGAATATTGTAAAAGGAAAAAGCCGGCATTTTTTCGGAAGTATCTTTTTGTATTTTATCTAACTGTTGTACCAGGTGTATGTCGGAGGCGCTTCCTGTCAAAAGATGGGCTACATCTCCCGGTTGGTAACTCATTACTTTCTGCTGCACTATGAAATAATCTTTGATAGTATTTTTCCCTGATTTCGGATCAATGACCTGGAAATATTTTACATCCTTCACAGGATTGCCGTATCTGTCTTTTGATGCTACTTCAACCACATACCATCCGGCAGAGAGTGATTTGCCGATAGAAAAAGACGCAGAACCTTTGACAGTATCTGTCTTGTCTGTTATGAGGCTGTTACGCTCCCACACTTCAGGCATGTTTTCATCTCTGTAAACATCTTGAGGAAACAGGGAAATGAATTTTTCTTCAGACATCACTACCGTATCAGGTTCTGCCCACAACCTGTCGCGCATGATGCGGTTGGGTGTTGAGAGTTTATAAATTCGGAGTTGTGCATTGGCTGTTTGTGGTTCACCACTCAGGTTGTTTGCTGAGATGGTAAATGTGCGAAGGCTGTCTTTGATGAAGACCTGCTTGTTGGCTAATTGAATCTGCAGATCAAGTGTTTTGTACCCAACAGGAACAGTGATCTCTGTGCTTCTTGTTTCACCATTGATGTCTGTAACGTCTGCTTGTATTTTGTAATCAAATACAGGTTCGGTCTTGGGGCCAAGTGAATTGTCTGGAATGGCTGCAAATGAAATGGCAAATTTTCCATTGACGTCTGTTACAGTTTCACCATGCGTGATCTCCATTGATTTTGTCTGTGGCAATCCCCTTCTCCAGAAAAACCAGGGGTAAAGGAAGCGTGGAATGCGCGTAACGCGGTATGACACTTTTGCTCCGTCAATATTATTTCCCGAATAGGCATTGGCGTTACCAACGATATGAACCGTATCATTCACCCTGTAACTCTCCTTCGCCTTGTCGAACTCTACATAGAATTTGGGCCGTTTGTATTCCTCTACTGAAAACGAAACGTTGCCGTCGTTGAATTCTTTTGTGGTGATTTCAAACCTTCCTGTAAGTTGGTTTTCGGGCAATTCAAATTTGCCACTGAATGACCCGTATTCATTGAGGTTAACTTTTATGGAATCTACCTCTTCATCATTGGCATTGATCAGGTATGCTGTAATTGAATTTTTGTATTGCAACAGTTGCGTCTTGCCTGTGGCCACGTTTTTTGTAACACCGATTCCTTTGAAATAGACGAATTGTCCCGGCCTGTATATGCTCCTGTCTGTAAACAGAAAGATCTTTGCCTTGTCTTCATCGTATTTGTTTTGATTGGTATAATCTTCCTTTTCATCAACGAGGTAGGGATTATAGGTGTACAGATTTTGATTGTCATCGAGGAAGAGATGGTCTTGTCCTGAAGTGATTTCAAGTTGGATACTGCCGGGAAGTTTTTCGTCATTGGTAATATTGAAATATCCGTTGCGGTCAGAGAAAATTGTCTTTTGTGGAGTGCGCAGGTATTTTCTTGATTTGTAATCATAATGATTCCTCCAGGGTAAAATCCTTGCATTTGCAAGGGGTTTACCTGTGGTCCTGTTCAATGCAAAATAGTTAGAACCATTATTTACAAAACTGATGTTGGATACATACACGTAAAGTGCTGCCATTGCATTATTGCCAATGTTGAATGACTTGTTTGTGCTGGATACAATAATATATTCACCGAAAGGCAATGAGCCGGTATTGATCTCTGCAGAATGTTCCAGGAAGTCTTTTGGATCGGGCAATGACTGTTCCCATTCTCTTACCAATGGCAATGACCTTAATCTTTCAAACCTTTTTTCATTAGGGTAAATTTGATTGATCTCCTCTTTTTGTTTTTTGGAAACTTTTAAGATGCGCAAGTACATTTTGTTTACATTCCTGAATGAAACAAGTGTGCGAAATGGAATACCGGGTACATTTACCTTTTCTGACTGAAGAGAGAGTGAAGGTGCTTCGATTTGTGCGAGTAAGTTGGTGGCTTCCTTACTGCCATCGGAATTAGGGGATTGAACCGTTATCTGCCGGAGGTAATCAACAGCTTCCTTCATGAGGCCGGCGCTCTTCTCCTGAGATGCCTTGTTGTACATCAATTGACCTGCGAGAAATCCTGCCCTGTCTGCTTCCGGGTCCTTGTAGTTTGAATACACGTCTTTCAAAGCTTTAAGATAAAGGGCATCCTTGTCGGGCATGGTGGCATACTGGTAAACAAATTGCAACCGTTCGATATCAGCATCTATCAATGGCTTTAGTTCATGAATGTGCATTGCTAATAATTGCTGAAATATCTGCAAAGCCTTCAGATGTAATGAGGTACTGTCTCTGGAATTAATTTTTGCTTTTGCAAATTTGGCGGCTATGTCGAATGCGCTCTTGTTATCAATTTCAAACGCGTAAGCCGGGCGTGTTACATCATTTTCGGAACTCTTAAAGTAATCAAGTGCACGATGTGCCAGCAGATCGAAGAGGGTAGGGCGCAGATAACTTACATTTCCTTTTTCGATAATAGCCTCAAAAGGTTTTAGGGAAATTTTCTTGAGTGAAGGCTCCTTCAGGCTTTCAAGAAATAATTCCGAAATCTTATTCTGAAAGTCACTGATCGACCAGGTGGCTATATCATCTTTCCTGAAGTTTTCCGTATTGGTAACGCTGTAGAGTTGATAGCGGTGCGCACTGAAATAGTTTTGGTAAAGTTGCGCTGTAATATTTTGCAGCATCGCTTTTTCCGTTCCGGATGCTGTTGAAATTTCCTGTTGAAGGGTGTCTATCATTTTCTTTTGACCATCTTCTGTAAGTCCCAGGATCAAAAGATTTTTGTATAAGAGGCATTTGATGACCTGGGCATCATTTTTTTCCTTTTTTGCCTTCTGATATATTTTATCTATTGTCGCAAGCGCAGATTGTGGAAGCCCTTTCTTTACAAAGTCTTCTACCTTTTGCCATAATACGGGATAAGGGTCTTTAGGGTTTTGTGATTTTGCCTGGGAACCCAACATGGTGAAGAGTAAGACAGCAAAGGAAGAAAGGTACAGTTTTCTTAGAGCCATAGTCAATTATTTAATTTTCACAGAGTAAATTTAAATAGCTTTCGTTGCTTTTCCATTTACAGGAGAGTAGCGCCTGCTGCATTCAAATATAGAAGAGAGATGAGCCAATTGGACAGATTACATAATGAAAATTTTTTTTATTGATAATTTATAACAGTTTTGCCTGATGATGGCTTCACAGTTCCGGTTAAATAATCTTTTTTTATCAACCTTATGTCACAGTTAAGGAAGCAAAGTATTATCAGTACTGTTTTCGTGTATGCAGGCTTTCTGACGGGCTTTGTCAATACATTTTTGTTTACGCGGCAAGGCTCACCATTCTCACCATCCGAGTATGCAATGACTGGTATTTTTATTGCAGTGGGTAACCTGATGTATGCTTTCGCGAACCTGGGGATGGTAGCCGTTGTGTATAAGTTTTATCCTTATTACAATGATAATTTACCCAAGAAGAAAAATGATCTGCTGACCTGGACATTGTTGATCTGCCTTGTTGGTTTCCTTTTTGTGGTTTTTGCCGGAATAATTTTTAAGGATTTGGTCATCAGAAAATTTGGAGGTAATTCACCTTTATTTCTTCAATATTACAAATGGACTTTCCCTTTTGGGTTTGGAATATTGTTGTTCACGCTCTTTGAGGTGTTTGGATGGAATATCCGCAAATCGATTTTCACAACCTTTTTGAGAGAAGTATTTTTTAAGATTCTGACATTACTGTTGATCTTCCTGTTGAGTTTTCAGTTGATAGATAGTTTTGATACATTCATCAAGTTGTATGCGTTCACTTATGGAGTTACTGCAGTAGTTCTGATGACCTTCCTCATTGCCAAAGGTGAGTTTCGTATCACTTTTCAGATCAGCAGGGTTACCAGGAAATTTTATAAGAAAATGGTGGCAATGGCCACCCTTGTTTATTTTGGAGGCACCATTTACATGATCGCACAATTTATTGACACGCTTGTGATCATGTCTTTGCTGGGTACAGGGCCTGCCGGAGTCTTTGCACTGGGGAGTGTGGTGAGCGGACTTGTGCAAGCGCCACAGCGCGGAGCTATTGCTGCTTCTATTCCAGTACTTTCCCAGGCATGGAAGGATAAAGATTATGAAAAGATAAAGACGATTTATCAACGTTCGGGTATCAACCTGCTCATTGCGTCTCTGGGAATATTTCTTTTGATATGGCTCAGCTACGATGATATCGTTATTGCTTTCAAACTCAAGCCTGCTTATCTCGATTCGCTCTGGATATTTTTCTTCCTCGGACTGGCAAGAGTCGTTGATCTCGGCACCGGTGTGAATTCACAGATCATCGGAACATCTATTTTCTGGAGGTTTGAATTTGTAAGCGGTATGGTGCTGCTCGCATTAATTGTTCCTTTAAATTATTTCCTGGTAAAACAATTTGGAATCGTAGGAGCGGGATATTCCAACCTCATCGCAATGACAATCTATAATATTATCAGGATTCTTTTCCTCTACCGGAAATATAACATGCATCCTTTCAATATCAAAACAATGTATGCGGTTATGTTAGCGCTGGCTTCTTACCTTATTTGTTTCTATTTGTTTCAGTCATTTGAAGGGTTTACCGGCATCTTCCTGCGCAGCCTTGTCTTTATGATCCTCTTCGGGGGTACAGTTGTTTATTTTAATCTTACCCCTGATGTGATTCCTGTGTGGAATACCATTAGAAAGAGGTTGAAGGTCTAAATGTACGGTCGGTTCCTTCGTACCGTGATGATGATGCTTGATGAAATGTGATTGCCCGTTTAACCTTTTGTGATTTCAAAACATGAACACTTAAAATCTAAAATCATGAGGCTTCAATTAATATCCCTTACTTGTTTATTTGTAATGCTTGCTCCTGTAGTAAGTGCACAGCAGCCAACCTGCAAATCCTTGCACACAGGTTCTTTTAAAGTTTTCACCAAAGAAACAGGAACTACATATATTAATAGAACAAAAAAGGAACAGATAGAAAGAAATGATGACCTGGGATACGAAGTGATCTTCGATATTAAATGGATTAATGACTGTACCTACGAACTTCGGCCTAAAAAACTTTTAAAAGGCGATCCGGCTATAATGGGTGATGGGACAAATGTTTTGAAAACAAGAATGAAAGATATTTCAACTAAAGGATATGTTGCTGAGACTTCTTCAAATTTTGATACGCTGGTTATTGATATTAAAGTTGAAATAGTAAGGTCGGAAGAGAAAGGAATTTAGCTGCGATTACAAAAAGTGTATTCGAATTCAGGCCCAATAATTTCTTTCAAATGCCCTATAGAAGTTCCAATGCAGAAAAACAGTTGTCATTCCGACCCGCCGCGGTGGAAGGAGTCCACTTAATCTACGCCTTCTTATTTGTTAGACGATAGAACTTTGATTTTAGCTTTTATTCTTCGATTTAGCGGGTGCTTCCTTCGTCAGCAAGACAAGCTTTTGGTTCTTCGATGTTGCACATCTTGATAAGTTGCTCTCTACCTGCTACACAAAAAAACTGCGGTAACTTTTATTACCGCAGTCAGACAAACAAAAAAAAGAACTTATTGTGCAACTATCTTTTCCGGTTTCTTCAACTCAATCCCATACTTGTGCTGATACCTGTCTGAAAGTTGCCATTGTTTATTGTCGAGGTTTATTTTTCTGCCCTGGATAAATGCAAGGTCAACGATACTTTCTTCCATGTTGAGAATATCACCTTCGCTTACAATGATGTTAGCGTCCTTTCCGGCCTCGATGGTGCCGGCACGGTCATCGATACCCAGGATCTTCGCTGCATTCAGCGTGATGGCTTCAAGCGCTTGTTCTTTAGTAAGCCCATAAGCGGCAGCAGTACCTGCATTATACATCAGGTTGCGTCCGCGTGTAGTACCGTCCACGTCTGATATAGCATACAGTACTCCTGCATTTTGCAATATAGAAGGAGTCTTGAATGGCTGATCCACATCATCATCTTCCGATAACGGTAATGAATGCATTTGGTTCAATATTACCGGTATGTTATTGGCTTTCAGCAATGGTGCTATTTTCCAACTGTCCGCACCTCCTACAATCACTACATTAAAGCCAAATTCTTTTGCGAAGTCGATGGCGAGCAACATCTCTTTGACACCATCACAATGCATAAATAGTTTTTGGGTTTTGTTGAACAGCCCTTTAGTTGCTTCAAACTTCAGGTTGGTTTCATCATGTTTTTTTTCTGCGAGATATGATTTCGCATCGCGGAAGAATTGTTTTAAGCCTGCAATTTTTTCCAGGCCTTCTTTCTCGGGATCACGTGGTGCACCTGCACCAGCAAAGGAAAAGAAAAACCTGCTTCTCCTCTGCACCAGCGAGGGCATGTTCACATGCATTTGACCATCCATCTTGTAAGCTGCATCTTCCCAGTTCCATGCATCCAATTGTACTACGGAAGAGGTACCAGAGATCATCTGGTCGCCACCTTCCTCACTCTGGGGAACCACATTGGCAAGCAAGATACCGTTAGTACGTAGAACATTGATCACATGGTTGTCCGTATTGTAGGCCACTATTGAGCGAATGCTTGGTTCATAATCACCCAATTCACTGTAGTCGTTAGTGCCCGGCACCATGCCATTTACATCTTTGATACCGACATTGGTGTTGGAACTGATGAGCCCCGGATACACCTGTTTCCCTTTCACATCATATACAACAGCACCGGAGGGAGCTTTCACATTATTGCCCACCTTTTCGATTTTTGAATTGCGGATCAAAATACTTCCGTTGTTGATGACGGTTCCGTTGCCCACATGGATGTTGGCGTTTCTGATCAATATGGCGCCTTTGTTTTCAGGGGCCGGGTAAATATCAGGCTGGCTGTATCCCGTGATGGTAATTACCAATAAGGATAATAATAGAAAAATATTTTTCATCATTAGTAGTTTAACTGGATTAAGGTTTCATTTGAAAATCGATTACTTCATCTTCGCAATGCAGGAGTTCATGCTCCGTAGCAAATGCCGGAATCATGGATGCACCAGATTTCTTTTCGCCATTCAATTTCTGAATCAGTTCATTCCTTTCTCTTGCCATTTCTTTCCTCATTTGCAGATCATGCTCGCGATCAAAATAGATAATGCCATCCACTATAGTTTTTTGTGCGACTGCATAAATAGTCAACGGATCATGATTCCACAAAACAAGATCCGCATCTTTACCAACCTTTATGCTTCCAACTCGATCCTGAATGTGCATCATGGTCGCCGGATTGATCGTTACCATCTTCAATGCTTCTTCTTCACTCATTCCGTATTTGATGCTCTTGGCTGCTTCCTGGTTGAGCCTGCGTGCCATCTCAGCGTCGTCAGAATTAATAGCCGTGTTCAGTCCCATCTTTGACATGATGAATGCATTTTGAGGAATAGCATCAACTACTTCCATTTTGTAGTTCCACCAGTCGCTGAATGTGGAAGCGTTGGCTCCATGTTTTTTTAATTTATCAGCCACCTTGTATCCTTCAAGTATGTGAGTGAAAGTATTATAGCGAAATCCGAATTTCTCTGCAACACGCATGGCTGCGGTGATTTCACTTTGTACGTAAGAGTGTGAAGTGATAAACATTTTGGAGTTCATGATGTCCACCAATGCATCCAGTTCCAGGTCTCTCAGTACCGGTAGCATCGTGCTGCCTTTTGGCCTGTTGTTATAGGCTTTCCATGCATTTTCATAGTCCTTTGCACGGGTAAAGGCATCCATCAGCACTTCTTCCACACCCATCCTTGTATTAGGAAACCGGTTGTTATTTCTGGAAGTCGTACGTTTTACGTTTTCGCCCAAAGCAAATTTGATGAAAGGATCGTTTCCGCCAAACTTCAGTGCACTATCAGAAGCGCCCCAGCGTAATTTGATCAGTTGTGTTTGTCCTCCTATGGCATTCGCGCTTCCATGCAATATGTGTGATGTAGTAACGCCACCACTTAGTTGGCGATAGATGTTGATGTCATCAGGATTAAGGTTGTCGCCAATACGTACTTCGGAGGTAACTGATTGACCACCTTCGTTAATGGATTGCACGGCTATGTGGGAATGTTCGTCAATGATTCCCGGGGTGAGATGCATTCCTGTTCCATCGATCACAATTGCAGCATTGGCTTTCAGATTTTGTCCAACTGCGGCAATCTTTCCATTCTTTACCAGTACATCAGTGTTCTTCAACACGCCTTCTTTCTCTGATGTCCAAACGGTAGCGTTCCTGATGAGAATATCCTTTTGTACCGGCATTTTGTCCCATCCATAAGCACCAAATGGATAAGTAACGGTAGATACTATGGTGTTCTTTTTTTGTTGTCCTTTTTTCGGAGGCTTAGGCGCAGATTCTTTGATGAGTGTAGCAGTCCATAATACAGGATTCCCTGATGTATCTGTGCCATTCCCCTGCCATACCTCACCAGAGCCTGTGCCGCTCAGCCTGAATTGCGGCGCTTTGGATGCTGTTGGCATCTTCATGCCGCCGGGAGCATTGAATCCTTTTGGGGTTTCCTTCTTCTCACCATCAGCTTTAACTGCTTTTTTTTCTTTTACAGGAGAGAAACTCAATTGCATCAAACTTCCGTTGTTTGAAAATTTTGCAGATAAAGTATCTGTTGAAATCACACTTGCGCTACTCTTATTCTTTACATCCAGCGTGTATTGTGTTTTAGCTCCTGATGCATCAGTGATCACTAACTGGTAGGTAGCCGATATAGGCTTCCAGGATTCAGGATGCAGATCATATTTATTTCCCTGTATCCAGTTTTGGAGTATAATTGTTCCATCATCAAACACCGGCTTGTCTGTGATGATAAAGTTGGCTAGTTTTCCTTTATCAAGACTGCCGGTGATGTCATACACGTTGATCATCTGTGCCGGATTTCTTGTCAATGCATTCAATGCTGATTTTTCAGAAAGACCGGATTCAATTGCCTTTTTTAGTTCGGTGAAAAATGTCTTAGAGTCTTTAATGCCATCTGCTGTGAGGCAGAAAGTAATGTTAGCTTTTTCGAAAGCTGCAGGATTGCCCGGTGCCATTTCCCAATTTTTCAGGTCACCAAGCGATACATAACGTGCATCATTAGGATCTTCAACATCCATAGGTTTTGGAAAGTTGAGTGGGAGAATGAAGGAAGCATGGGTGGAGGCCATATCATTGATTCGCTGATATTCATTTCCACCTGCCTTGATGATATATTTCTTGCCAAACTCGTTGGCAATCCTGTTAGCCCTTACACAGTTCCATTTGTCGTTGGCTTCAAATATCTGAGGTAAGTCCTGCAATTGATCCCACGCTTCGAGACTGAGATTTTCCCCTTCACCCGGTTTGCCGGCGGGAAGACTCTTGTACCAATCAGCGTCAAGATATGCCTGGCGAAGCAGTGCGATGGTGCCCATCAAGGACGAAGGATATGATTGGGTGGAAGTACCCTTGCTGAATGAATAATGAGCAGAAGCTTTCTTCTTCAACATGACAAAATTATCGGTAGTATTTGCGAGTGATACGAATACGCCTGACCCTCTTGCTATTCCATCGTGCTGATGGGTAAGCACAGAGCCAAAACCGGCGCCACGCCAGGTTTCCGCATCTTTATCATTAATTGTGAAAATATCCGCAGCATTCACCTCTGGCTTTAGTGCCTGGTTCCAGGAAAAAGCGCCTTTGGTATTTGAGGTGAGTTGGGAAGGAGCGTTGAAATTGAATCCGCCTCCTTCTCTCTTTGGAGTTGGTACTCCATAAGCGCTGTATAAATCAATAAATGAAGGGTACAGGTATTTTCCCGAGCAGTCGATCACTACTGCATCAGACGGAACTGTAATGTTGGTACCCACGGCTATAATCTTGTCTTTCTGTATCAGCAAGGTCGCCTTTTCCAAAGTGTGGTCAGCATCCTGCACGATGGTAGCATTGGTAAATGCAAACACCGTTTCGCGCGGATCTGCAACGTCATTTACTGGAAAGGTTTTTTGTGAAAGAACATTGTTGGAGATGAAAGATAGAAATAGCAAAAAATAGAATGAACGGCTGGTTTTTCTTCTCATGGCGTTAATTTATTTAAGGTTGGAAGATAAAAATTACTTTAATCATTATCTTCATTTTTTTTTAAACGGTATTTCATGAATATTTCGAAGTATATAGACCACACTATACTCAGGCAAACGACAACACTCAGCGATGTGGAAAAGGTATGTAATGAGGCTAAAGAATACGGATTTGCAACTGTCTGTGTTCCTCCTTTGTATGTGAAGAAAGCAAAAGAGTTCCTGGCAGGGTCAGGCATTAAAGTTTGTACTGTTGTCGGGTTTCCATTGGGATATAGTGCTATTGAGGCAAAGGTGGCTGAACTGGTACTCGCCATGGTAGATGGAGTAGATGAACTGGAATTGGTCATCAATGTGGCAGCAGTCAAAAATGCGGACTGGACATTCCTTGCCAATGAGATCAATATCATTATGCCAATCATTAAGGAAAAGAACAAAGAACTAACAGTCATCATTGAAAGCGGTATGCTTACCGATGACGAGATTATTAAATGCTGCGATATCTACGGAGCAGCAGGTGTGGATTATGTGCAGACATCCACCGGCTTTGCAGAGAAAGGAGCCAGCATTCGCGCCGTGCAGTTGATCCGTGCACATCTTGCAGACAATGTAAAAATCAAAGCAAGTGGCGGCATCCGTTCTTTTTCATTTGCTAAGGAAATGATCAATGCTGGTGCCAACAGGATTGGGTGCAGTACCAGTATTGATATTTTGGAAGAAAGCAAATTGTTTTTTGAAAAAAATAATTGATTGCAACCTGTAAGGTGATTTACAAATCTTTAGTCTATGAAAATATCTTTGATAATCGGCTTTTCCATTTTCTTTGTACAAGGCTATGCCCAGACCTCGGATACCCTTGCCAACGGTATCATCGTGTACCAGGACTACCGGATGAACATGGTGCAAAAAAGGGAAACTGACGTCAACACTGCACTTCTCAAATACAAAGCACGGTTCACCAAGGGTTATCGCCTGATGGTACTGAATACCAGCGATAAGAATTATGCATTTAAAGTAAGGACGGAATTGCTTCAAAAATTTCCCGAACAAAAACCTTACATGTGGTTTGCTAATCCGTATATCAGGCTGAAGTTTGGAAATTTCCGTACGAGGGAAGAAGCAGAAGATTATCAGAAGAAAATCACCAGGATGCTGGGAGGTGCTACTATTTATCTGCTCAATGAAACCATCGAGACCAATCCCGGAAAAGATTTTGATCCCGAAAGTATGAGAGAAGAAACACTGAAATGATCTTGTGAAGCATTTGCCCTGTTGTCAAAAGTGAGTTGTGTTTAGTAGCTAATGGTTGATTGTTAAATATTAATGCTTAAAAGGTCATCGTTCATCATCCATCAGTGAACCTCCAGTCCTATTATAAATTTTCCATGTATATTGGATTTCTATTTCCGATTACTTTTGCATCATGCTGTTGCAAAAAATCAAAGATCTCTCTCACAGGTATAAGGATGAGTTGGTATCCATTCGCCGGTACATTCATTCTCATCCTGAGTTAAGCTACCAGGAGTTCGAAACTTCGAAATACATCCAGGCACAATTAAAGTCATTAGGTATTCCTTTCAGAGTATTGGCTCAGACAGGAGTGGTAGGCATTATCGAAGGGAATAATCCGCATTCGCAAACTATTGCATTGCGCGCTGATATGGATGCACTGCCAATAGAAGAAGCGAATGAAGTGGAGTATATATCGCAAAACAAAGGAGTGATGCATGCCTGCGGGCACGATGTGCACACAACCTGCCTGTTAGGAGCAGCAAGAATTCTAAACGAGTTGAGAAGTGAATGGGAAGGAACTATCAAATTGATTTTTCAACCAGGTGAAGAAAAAAATCCGGGTGGCGCAAGCCTGATGATCAATGAAGGAGTTTTGGAAAACCCCGCCCCCGCAGCCATCCTTGGATTACACGTGCACCCGGGGTTATCGGTTGGGAAATTCAGTTTTCGGGGAGGCAAGGCCATGGCAAGTGCTGACGAATTATATATTACCATCAAAAGCAGGGGAGGACATGCTGCTGCACCACATCTTACGGGCGATACCATTCTCGCTGCCAGCCAGATGATCGTTTCCCTTCAACATATTATCAGCAGGAGAAATGATCCTTTGAATCCTTCTGTACTTTCCATCACATCATTTATCGGAGGCAACACAACCAATGTGATTCCTTCTGAGGTGAAATTGATGGGAACATTCAGAGCGATGAATGAAGAATGGCGGTTCAATGCACATCAATTGATCCGGGAAGTTTGTACCCATACGGCTGCGGCACATGGCGTAGAAGCAGATGTTCTTGTGGATGTAGGATACCCCTTTCTCATCAATAACGAAAATCTGACTTCAGTAGCGAAAGCAAAGGCAATTGAGTTTGCAGGTGAAGCCAATGTGTCTGAAACTGAAATGCGGATGGGAGCTGAAGATTTTGCGTATTATTCTCATAAGATACCGGCTTGCTTCTACCGGCTTGGGGTTAGCAATAGTGCACTTGGGATCACAAGCGGTGTCCACACTGCCACATTTAATATAGACGAGAATGCCATCGGGTTAGGAGCAGGAATGATGGCCTGGTTGGGCGCTACTTGTCGTTTACCACTTACTGATTAATTATCTTTACTTTCAAATAATAAAATGTTCAGCCTTTGATGCTGTTGTAAAATAATCTGATATGTCAAAAGCGATTCGAAAAGACCAGGCTCTCGAGTATCATTCGAAGGGAAGGCCCGGGAAGATTGAAGTAATTCCAACAAAGGCAACCAAGACACAGCGGGATCTTTCCCTGGCTTATTCTCCGGGCGTGGCAGTTCCCTGTCTGGAAATTGAGGCCAATGCAGATGCTGCTTATCAATACACTGCCAAAGGCAACCTCGTAGCAGTAATCAGTAATGGTACTGCCGTGCTGGGATTGGGAAATATTGGTGCACTTGCAGGTAAGCCGGTAATGGAGGGCAAGGGTGTACTTTTCAAAATATTTGCTGATATCGATGTGTTTGATATTGAGATAAATGAAACCGATCCCCAAAAAATTGTGGATATCGTAGCATCATTGGAGCCCACTTTCGGAGGTATCAACCTCGAGGATATCAAAGCTCCTGAATGTTTTTACATAGAACAGGAATTGAAAAAGCGTTTAAACATTCCTGTTATGCATGATGATCAGCACGGTACTGCTATTATCAGTGCAGCGGCTCTCATCAATGCACTGGATATTCAAAAGAAGAAAATTGACAAAGCAACTTTTGTTGTGAACGGTGCGGGTGCTGCTGCCATGGCTTGTGTGCAGTTGTATGTAGCTATCGGCGCACGGCCTGAGAATTTTATCCTCTTCGATCGTAAGGGTGTATTGTACCGGGACAGGGAGGATTATGGAGATACTAAAAAGAAATTTGCAACCACGACAAGAAAAGATCTCACGCTCGAAAAGGCATTGAAAGGCGCCGATGTTTTCATCGGCCTGAGTGTAGGCAATGTGGTAACGGGAGATATGGTGAAAGGCATGGCCAGGAATCCGATTGTATTTGCAATGGCCAATCCTGATCCTGAGATCAGCTACGAAGAAGCGACCCGCGCGCGCAAAGATGTAATCATGGCCACAGGCAGAAGTGACTATCCTAACCAGGTAAACAATGTTCTGGGCTTTCCCTACATCTTTCGCGGTGCATTGGATGTGAGGGCTACTCAGATCAACGAAGCCATGAAGCTCGCAGCCGTAAAGGCATTGGCTCAATTAACCAAATCGCCTGTGCCAGACATAGTGATGAAGGCATATAATGAAAAGAACATGGTATATGGGCCGGATTATATTATTCCGAAACCATTGGACAATCGCCTGCTTGCTACCGTAGCCCCTGCAGTGGCAAGAGCCGCTATGGAAAGTGGCGTGGCGCGCCATCACATTACAGATTGGGACGAATATGAGACTTCTCTAAATCAACGGCTCGGTATCGACAACCAGCTATTGCGTATGGCCGGTGCACAGGCAAGGCAGGATCCCAAGAGAATCGT